>NZ_JAMYLP010000004.1:0-135965 GCF_040318085.1 Mesorhizobium sp. M1322 | reverse complement strand
TGTCCTCGAATGGCATCTCGAACCCCCAGCGCAAAGCGCGCCAAACTGTTCGCGATGTCCTCGCACACCTGTTCGCGATGTCCCCGGTCCAAACACCCCCAAGTGGGAGGGTTAAGAGCCGCATCTCAAACCGCAGCGGTAACGATGATCTCGACCAGATATTCCGGCCCGGCAAGCTTGGCCTCGCCGGTGGCGCGGGCCGGGGTATGGCCCTGCGGCACCCACTTGTCCCACTCCGCGTTCATCTCTGCAAAGGTGCTCATGTCGGCCAGCCAAATGATCGCCTGCAGGATCTTGGTCTTGTCCGTTCCGGCCTTGGCCAGCAATTCGTCGATAGCCGCCAGAATGTCCCTGGTCTGGGCGCCGACGTTTCCGCCCGGCTCGCCCACCTGACCGGCCAGATAGACGGTGTTGCCGTGGATGACGATCTGGCTCATGCGCGGGCCAACATCGATGCGACGAATGCTCATGGGATGTTTCCTTCTATTGTCGGTTGCGCCTCTTTAGAGTCGCCGTCTGCCGGGGGCAAGGTCGACTGAGTGAATCCTCTTGAGCCAGCAGGGCATAGGCGAAAATAGGCACACGGCAAATTGCTCCGATCGCCGCAATTCCGCCCGATTGGCTTGTTGACTAATGTAATAACATCACATACCAATCTGCCGCCGCCGTACCAGTCGTGCCCCCACGGATCGTCACATGACCAAAACCTGCCTGACCTTCCGCGATCTGACGCTGGGCTACAATAGCCATCCGGCGATCCATCATCTTGACGGCACGATCCGCCGGGGGTCACTGACCGCCGTCGTCGGCGCCAATGGCTCGGGCAAGTCGACCCTGATGAAGGGTATCGTCGGCGTGTTGAAGCCGATGGCCGGCACGGTTGTCCGGGCGCCCTGCGTGCGCGCCGCATATCTGCCGCAGCAATCGGAGCTCGACCGCTCCTTTCCCGCCCGGGTCGTCGATCTGGTTTCGCTCGGACTGTGGCCACGGCGGGGGCTGCTCGGCCGCTACACCAGGGAGGATCGCGATTCGGTCAGCCAGGCGCTGATGGCCGTCGGCCTCGGCGGCTTCGAGAAGCGCCCGATCGACACGCTGTCGGGCGGCCAGCTGCAGCGCACGCTGTTTGCCCGCGTTCTGCTGCAGGATGCCGACCTCATCCTGCTGGACGAGCCATTCAATGCCGTCGATACCAAGACGGTCGGCGATCTGATCGCGATGATCAAGCGCTGGCATGGCGAGGAGCGAACCATCATGGTCGTCGTCCACGATCTGGAGCTGGTACGGCAGAATTTCCCCGAAACGCTGTTGCTGGCGCGCCAGCCGATCGCCTGGGGCGAGACCAAGGAAACGCTGCGGCCGGAAAACCTGTTGCGCGCGCGCCGCTTCCACGAAGCCTGGGAGGAGAACGCGCCCTGGTGCGAGCCCGACAACCATAAGCACGGCGATCCTGCGCACGATCATGGGCACGACCATCATCACGGCTCCGGGCCGAGGGCGGCGTGATGGACACGCTCTACGGTCTTTTCATCGCTCCGTTCGCCGATTTCGCCTTCATGCAGCGGGCGCTTGCCGGGTCGCTGATGCTGTCGCTCGGCGCCTGCCCCGTCGGCGTCTTCCTGATGCTGCGGCGCATGAGCCTTTCCGGTGACGCCATGGCCCACGCCATCCTGCCGGGTGCTGCCGCCGGTTTCCTGTTCTATGGGCTGGAGATCCTGCCGATGACCATCGGCGGGTTGATTGCCGGCATTATCGTCGCACTTGGCGCCGGCGCCGTCTCGCGTTTCACCATCCAGCGCGAGGACGCCTCGATGGCGGCCTTCTACCTGATTTCGCTGGCCATCGGCGTGCTGATGGTGTCGATCCGCGGCTCCAGCGTCGATCTCATGCATGTGCTGTTCGGCACCGTGCTGGCGCTCAACAATGAGGCGCTGACGCTGATCGGCGGCATCGTGCTGGTTACGCTGGTCAGCCTCGCCATTTTCTGGCGAGCGCTGGTCGCCGAATGTCTCGACCCGCTGTTCCTGCGTTCGGTCAGCCGGCTGGGCAGCCCGGTGCATTTCATCTTCCTCGGCCTCGTCGTGCTCAACCTCGTCGGCGGCTTCCAGGCGCTCGGCACGCTGCTTTCCGTGGGGCTGATGATGCTGCCTGCCGCCGCCGCCCGCTTCTGGACCATGCGCGTCGAGCCGATGTGCGTGCTGGCGGTGCTGATTGGCTTTGCCTCTTGCGTCGCGGGGCTGCTCTTGTCCTACCACGTGTCGCTGCCTTCCGGTCCGGCCATCATCCTGTCCGCCGGCGTCGTCTATTTTGCCTCGATCCTGTTCGGCACGCGCGGCGTCCTGCGCGCCCGTATCGTCCATCACCGCCACAGAACCGCCTGATCCCAAAAAGGAGACCTTTCCATGCTGAAGTCGATCCGCGCCGCCTTGGCGATGAGCGTTATAACATTAACTGCCTTTGGCGCATCTTCGGCCTTCGCAGCGCCATTGAAAGTGGCCGCCAGCTTCACCATCATCGCCGATTTCGCCAAAAATGTCGGCGGCGACCGCATCAATCTGGTCACCATCGTCGGGCCGGATGGCGATGCCCATGTCTACGAGCCGAGCCCGGCGGACGCGGTGGCAATGGCGGGTGCGGATGTGGTGCTGGTCAACGGCCTGCATTTCGAAGGCTTTCTGCAGCGCCTGGTCGACGCCAGCGCCACCAAGGCGACAATCGCCGTTCTGACCAAGGGCGTCACGCCGATCAACTTCAAAGCCGAATTCGCCGATGCCGACGCCGCTGAAGGCGAAGACACCGATCCGCATGCCTTCCAGTCGATCGCCAATGCGAAAATCTATGTTAAGAACATCGCCGACGCCTTCTGCACCGCCGACGCTGAGGGTTGCGACAGCTACAAGGCCAATGCCGCCGCATACACCGCGAAGCTCGATGCGGTCGAAGGCGAAGTGAAAGCGGCAATCCAGTCCATCCCGGAAGAGAAGCGTGTGGTCATCACCTCCCATGACGCCTTCGGCTATTTCGAGAAGGCCTATGGCCTCACCTTCCTGGCCCCCGAAGGGGTCTCGACGGAGTCGGAGCCGTCCGCTGCCGACGTCGCCAAGCTGGTCAGCCAGGTGAAGCAGGACAAGGCGGCGGCGGTTTTCATCGAAAACATCACCAACGCCCGGCTGATCGAGCAGATCGCCAGCGAGACGGGCATCGCGGTGGGCGGCACGCTCTATTCGGATGCGCTGTCGCAATTCGACGGTCCGGCCTCGACCTATATCGACTTGATGCACAACAACATCGCCCAGATCAAAGGCGCGATCCTCGGAAGCTGAGCGGTCGACGCCGTCCGCTCAGTCGGGCTTGCGCACGTGGGGCAACAAAATGCTACAGCGTCCTTTGTGGATCCAAGGACGCGGGGTGCTGTAGGTAGCCCGGCTGGATTTCCCGCATGAGAATGTCTATCTGCGCAGCGGGATTTCTTTTTGCACGGATTGCCGCCCAGGCCTGGGAGTGGCAAGACTCCGCCCCTGGCCAGCAGGTATCGAACATTGCGAGGACGCCATCATGGAATATCGTCAGATCACCGAGGACTACTCGGTCGCGGGTCAGATCCAGCCCGATGAGGTCGCCGCCATCAAGGCCGCCGGCTTCAAGAGCGTCATCTGCAACCGGCCGGATGACGAGCAGCCCGGCCAGCCATCAGCGGACAGTGTCAAGGCAGCGGTCGAAGCTGCCGGACTCGCTTTCCGCTACATCCCGGTCATCAGCGGCCAGATCACGGCCGAGAATGTCGAGGACCAGGCCGAGGCGCTCGATGAACTCGAAGGCCCGGTCTTCGCCTATTGCCGTTCCGGCGCCCGCTGCACCAACCTTTACGGGCTGATCCAGCAATCGAAGGGCTAAATCGGTAGCGCGCCGGTTTCCTTCAGCGTTTCCAGCACGATCGCCGTCTTCACATGCTGCACGGATTCGTGCGGCAGCAGCACGCCGTTGACGAACTCCGACAATGACTTCAGGTCCGGCGTCACCACCTTCAGGATGTAGTCCATTTCGCCGGTCAGCGCGTGCGCTTCCTGTACTTGCGGCAGTCGCGCCACCAATTCGCCGAAGCGCTGTGCATTGTCGCGGTTGTGGGTGGCGAGCGTCACCGAGATGACATTGACCAGCGAGAAGCCGAGCTTATCGCGGTCGAGCACAGCCCGATAGCCCCTGATGTAACCGTCCTCTTCCAGCCTCTGGCGCCGGCGCGAACATTGCGACGCCGACAGGTTCACCCGTTCCGAAAGATCGTTGTTGGTCAGCCGTGCGTCGCCCTGCAACAGAGCCATTATCTTGCGGTCAAACTGATCAACGCGCGCATCATCCATGGATTCCTCTCCATACGTGCACAGTTCGCGCATCACTCGAGCATTTAAAGCGTGTGAATGCAAGCACCATGCGCCCGTTCCGCGCTATGATTACCCGGAAATGGCCTTTTCCGGCCACAGAGCTTTTTGGAGGACAACACCATGGGCCCCTTCCCACACGACGCACCGCCCGCAAAGATCAGCAAGGCCAATCCCGCCGGCACCGACGGCTTCGAGTTCGTCGAGTTCGCGCATCCCGAACCGGAAAAGCTCGCCGAGCTTTTTACCCGCATGGGCTATGTGCCGGTAGCCAAGCACCGCACCAAGGACATCACCGTCTGGCGGCAGGGTGACATCAACTATGTCGTCAATGCCGAGCCCGGCTCGCATGCGATGAAGTTCGTCGACAGGCACGGCCCCTGCGCGGCCTCGATGGCCTGGCGGGTGGTCGACGCCAAGCACGCGTTCGACCATGCCGTCGCCAAGGGTGCCACATCCTATGAGGGCGTCGACAAGGCGCTCGACGTACCGGCGATATCAGGCATTGGCGGCTCGCTGCTTTATTTCATCGAAACCTACGGCGAGAAGGGCTCGGCCTACGATGCCGAGTTCGACTGGCTGGGCGCGCGCGACCCGAAGCCGGAAGGCGTCGGCTTCTATTATCTCGACCACCTCACCCATAATGTCTATCGCGGCAACATGGACAAATGGTGGGATTTCTATCGCGATCTGTTCGGCTTCAAGCAGATCCATTTCTTCGACATCGACGGCAAGATCACCGGCCTGGTCAGCCGCGCCATCACTTCGCCCTGCGGCAAGATCCGTATCCCGCTCAACGAGTCCAAGGACGAGACCAGCCAGATCGCCGAATATCTGAAAAAGTATAATGGCGAAGGCATCCAGCACATCGCCGTTGGCACGGATGAGATCTACGGCGCCACCGACAGGCTGGCCGCCAACGGGCTGAAGTTCATGCCCGGCCCGCCCGAAACCTATTATGAGATGTCTCATGCCCGCGTGCACGGCCATGACGAGCCGATCGAGCGGATGAAAAAGCACGGCATATTGATTGATGGCGAAGGCGTGGTCGACGGCGGCACGACCAAGATCCTGCTGCAGATCTTTTCAAAAACCGTGATCGGCCCGATCTTCTTCGAATTTATCCAGAGGAAGGGCGACGAAGGTTTTGGCGAGGGCAATTTCCGCGCGCTGTTCGAATCGATCGAGCAGGACCAGATCAAGCGCGGCGTGCTGAAGGTGCAGGCGGCGGAGTAAGGCGGCAGGACTTCTTGCGATTCGGTCAGTAGTAGCTCAGACTCTGGCCATGAACATACCGATCGCAGAGGCCAAGGCAAGACTGTCGGAACTCGTCAGGCGCGCGGAAGCCGGCGAAGAGATTGTGATTATCCGTCGTGGCAAAGTCGCGGCGCGGCTCGTGCCGCCGGCCATGTCGGAGTTCCTGCCTCGCACCGGCGCCATGAAGGGCGCAATCCAGATCGCCGACGATTTTGACGAACTCGGCCCCGAATGGGACGAGTATGCGAAATGACGGCCGTCACAGGCAACGTTTATTTGGCTAGGCCGGCGGCTTTGCGCAGAATGTCGTTGATGCGGCTCTGCCAACCGGGACCGCCCGCACGAAAGCGGGCGACTACGTCACTATCGAGCCGGAGTGTCACCTGCTTCTTCGGATTGTCGAGCGCCGGCCGCCCGCGCGAGCGGCGAATGCTTTCGGCGAGGTCCGGAAAAACTTCAGCAAAGGGACGAGCGTTTTTGAAATCCTCCTCAGTCCATTCGGGGTTGTCCGAAACGGCGTCCCAATCTTCCTTGGTAAAACCCTTGCCTGGCTGAAATTCGCTGTCAGGCTTCGTAGTATTCAGCTTAGGTTTTGCCATCGAACAATCTCCTTTCCGCCTGGTTGGCCGGCCGCATCGAAATTATAGAAATGCCCTCGGTGCCCAGCCGGGCAAAAACCACAGCGACAACGCCACCGACTACGGCACCAATCGCCATGACGCGGCCGGCTCTGGCCGTCCGGATCGTCGAGGCAAGGAAGAACTCTTCATCCAGCGCTGCGAAATCCAATCCGTGTTTCTCTATGTTGGCCAACCGCTTCGGTTCGTCCCAAACGATCCTCATCAGAATTTATGTATCTACAATAATTATTTCAATAATTTTCGTAACTACAATAATTATTTACCACCATCCAGATTCAGCCGCTCGACCTCCGCCTGCCTGAGCCTCAGATCATAGTCGAGAAAGAACTCGTCGAGCTGCGGCGGCTTCACCGACGTGCCGGACAGCATGGCGTGCACCTGGCCGCGATGATGGATGTCGTGGATGAAGAGGTGGGCGAGCAGATCGCCGATGCGCTCCGGTATTTTTCCGTCCTCGCGCCGGTCGGTGATGACGCGGCGGTCGAGATCATCCACCGACAAATGATCGCAAAAGGCGATCAGCCGCCGGTCGGCCGCAACCTGGGCGGGAAACAGCGCTTGTGGTTCATCGAACGGCACGAAATCGTCATGGGCCGCGGCGCCAACGCCGCCCTGTTCTAGAAAATCGAGATAGAGATAGTCGACCGCCAGGATGTGGTTGAGCGTTGCCTTGATCGACGGGAAGAAGCTGGTGCGCTCGGCTTCGAATTCACCGGGCTTAAGCTGCAACACGGCGCGATAGAGCCGGTCGTTCGACCAGAGATTGTTGGCTGCCATGCGGCGGAAATGGTTCAGCAAGTCCATGGACTTCACTCCGCTGACTGGACCAAAGACACGCCCGCCCACAGAAGCGCAAATCCGGCGAGAACGATCAGCAGAAGCCGATTCATGCGCCGCCGGATGGCTTGCGTTTCCTGATCCCGCGCGACGTTGATGTTGGTGACCGTGTGGAACATCATTGCGTTGCGCGGAAAGCCGCTGCGGTTGGTAAGGCCGGGCGAACGCGCCTCGATGCGATAGCTCAGCCGGAACGCCTGGATGAAGATCGCCAGCATGAGAAGAGCCCAGACAACGCAAAGAAGATAGACCGTCCCGCCTGTCATTCTCTTATGCCCCGTATTTCTCGACCTTCTGCTCGATCGCACCAAAAATCGAATGTCCGGTCCGGTCCTTCATCTCGATGCGCACCGTATCGCCAAAGCGCAGGAACGGAGTTGCGGGTTCGCCGGTTTCGATGGTCTCGATCATACGCAACTCGGCAATGCAGGAATAGCCGGCGCCGCCTGCCGAGACAGGCTTGCCAGGGCCGCCGTCGAGCTTGTTGGAGACCGTGCCCGAACCGAAGATGCTGCCGGCGGCCAGCGGCCGGGTTTTCGCGGCATGTGCAATCAGCGCCGGAAAATCGAAGGTCATGTCGATGCCGGCGTTTGCCCGGCCAAACGGCTTGCCGTTGAGATCGACCAGCAGGGGCAGTTTGACCTTGCCGCCATCCCAGGCTTCGCCGAGACCGTCCGGCGTCACCGAGACGGGCGAAAAAGCCGAGGACGGCTTTGATTGGAAGAAGCCGAAGCCCTTGGCAAGCTCTGGCGCGGTAAGGGAGCGCAGCGTGACGTCATTGACCAGCATGACCAGCCGGATCGCGGCTCTTGCCTCATCGAGGCTTGCCCCCATCGGGACATCGTCGACAATGACGGCGACCTCCGCTTCTATGTCGATACCGAAAGCCTCGTCGGTCGCCCGGATCGGATCACGCGGCGCGATGAAACTGTCCGAACCACCCTGATAGATCAGCGGATCGGTCCAGAAGCTTGCCGGCATTTCGGCGCCGCGCGCCTTCCGCACCAGTTCGACATGGTTCACATAGGCCGAGCCATCGGCCCATTGGTAGGCGCGCGGCAGCGGCGAATGGGCGTCATGCTCGTGAAAACGCGCTGACGGCACCGCATTGTTCTCCAGCGATTCCGCCATGGCGGCCAGATGCGGCGCGATCCGGCTCCAGCCGTCGAGCGCCGCCTGCAGCGTTGGCACCAGAAACGAGGCATCGGTGAACCGCGTCAGGTCGCGCGAGACGACGACCAGCTTTCCGTCGCGCGTCCCGTCCTTCAATGTGGCAAGCTTCATGCGGTTTCCTCTCCTGATGCGGCTTTGGTGCCGCTTAATCCCACAACAAGGCCGTCGTGGGCGATCGTCAAGTCGCCGGCCCATGTTTTCCTGACGGCGGCAATCCAGTCGGCCTCGCCGATCTCGGGATCGTCGGCCGGAATGAGGTGGTTGAGCACCAGTCGCCTGACCCCGGCGTCGGTGGCGATGCGCCCCGCCTGCCCGGCAAAACTGTGGCTGGCGAGCAGATGTTCCCTCAGCCGCGCGCCATTGCCGGTTTTCGCAACCAGCCGCTCGATGCCTTCTTCCAGCATGGCTTCATGGACGAGGATGTCGGCACCTTTGGCAAAATCGGCCAATGGCGGAAAGAATGCCGTATCGGCCGAGAACACGACCCTTTGTCCGGCATGCTCGAAGCGCAGCGCAAAGCAGTCGGTCACCGGCGGATGGTCGACTCGCAGCGCCGCAACCTTAAGGCCACGTTCCTTCATCACCCCGCCTTCGCCGAACTCGATGATCGAAACCATATCTTCGATATCAGGCCGGCCTTCGTCGGCGATGCGGACCTCGATGTCGAATTCCATCGCCTGACAAAAGCGCTGCCAGTAATGGCCGGTGCCGGGCGGGCCGAACACGGTGACCGGTGTCGCCAGACCCGCCGTCCAGGCGGTGTGGATCAGCGGTCCCAACTCCAGCACATGGTCGGAATGCAGATGCGTGATGAAGATCAGGTCGAGTTCCTTCAGGCTGAAGCCAGCATCGGCCAGCCCGCGCGTCACGCCTAGCCCGCAATCGACCACGACGGTGCGGCCGCCGATCTCCAACAGCGACGAACTCGGCCACGGCCCGCCGGGCCGGAGTGCCGGGCCGCCTTTGGAGCCCAGCAGCACCAGCCGATCCCGCGTTGGATCAGCGCTCAAGACCAGTCGCCCTCGGGCGTGCCGTTGAAGCGCTTTTTCAGATCGGCCCAGCAGTCGATGTAATTCTCTTGCCGGGTCTCAACCTCGGCGGCGTAGCGGGTCAGCATCTGCGGGAATCGCGTCTCGAACATGAAGGCCATGGTGTTGTCCAGCTTGACCGGTTTCAGCTCAGCGCGCGAGGCCTTTTCGAAGCCAGGGGCATCAGGCCCGTGGGCCAGCATCAGATTGTGCAGGCTGATGCCGCCCGGTACGAAGCCCTCCTCCTTGGCGTCGTACTGGCCGTGGATCAGGCCCATGAACTCGCTCATGATGTTGCGGTGGTACCAAGGCGGGCGGAACGTGTTTTCGGCCACCAGCCAGCGCGGCGGGAAGATGACGAAGTCGATGTTGGCGGTGCCCTCCTCGCCGCTCGGCGCGGTCAGCACCGTGAAGATCGACGGATCGGGATGGTCGAACAGGATCGCACCAACCGGCGAAAACGTGGCTAGATCATATTTGTAGGGCGAATAATTGCCGTGCCACGCCACCACGTCCAGCGGCGAATGATCGAGTTCAGTGACGTGCAACTGGCCGCACCATTTCACGATCAGCCGGCAAGGCGTCTCCTTCTCCTCGAACCAGGCGCAAGGCGTCTTGAAATCGCGCGGATTGGCCAGGCAATTGGCGCCGATCGGGCCACGATCCGGCAAGGTCAGCTTGGCGCCGTAATTCTCGCAGACATAGCCGCGCACTGTTTCATCGACCAGTTCGACCTTGAAAACGAGGCCGCGCGGCAGCACCGCGATCTCGCCGGGTCGCAATTCGATGACGCCCATTTCGGTGACGAAGCGCAGGCTGCCGACCTGCGGCACGACCAGCAGCTCGCCGTCGGCGTTGAAGAAATGGTCGTCGACCATCGAGCGGTTGGCGACATAGACATGCGCCGCCATGCCGGTCTGCCCGAGCACGTCGCCGGCGGTGGTGATCGAGCGCATGCCGGCAATGAAGTCGGTCGGCTCCTTCGGCATCGGCACCGGATTCCAGCGATACTGGCCGAGCGCCAGCTCGTGATCGCCGATATTCGGCGCGCTCTTCCACAGCGGATAGGTCGCTGGTTTGAAGCGGCCGGTGTGCCTGACGCTCGGCCTGATGCGATAGAGCCAGGAGCGCTCATTGGTGCCGCGTGGCGCGGTGAAGGGCGAGCCGGAGAGCTGCTCGGCATAGAGACCGTAGGCCGGCCGCTGTGGCGAATTCCGCCCTTGCGGCAGCGAGCCAGGCAAGGTTTCGGTTTCGAAGTCGTTGCCGAACCCCGGCATGTAGGAAAAAGCCATGGTTTCCTCCCGGATTCACACTGCCAGAGCGTCTTTTGTGCGCCCACGAGGACGCGCGGCGCTCTGGATTGACTAAACTGGTTTCATTTGTAACCATTGAAAATGTAACCATCAACTACTTAAAGATGCGGCGGCTACGAAAATGACGACCAAGCGCGAGACCTCAGAGGAACTGGAAATTCTCGAACTCGAAAGCTTCCTGCCCTACCGGCTCTACCGGCTCGCCGATGCCGTCAGCCGCGAATTCTCCAGGATTTACAAAGATCGCCACGGCCTGACGCGGCCCGAATGGCGCACGCTGGCCGGCCTCGGCCAGCACGGCAGCATGACCGCAACAGCGCTCGGTGAGCAGTCCGCCATGCACAAGACCAAGGTTTCGCGCGCCGTTGCCGAACTCGAACGGCGTCGCTGGCTCACGCGAAAACCGGATGAAAATGACCGCCGCATCGAGCACCTGACGCTGACTGGAGCGGGCCTCGCCGCCTATCGCGAGATGGTGCCGCTGGCAAAGGCGTTCGAGCGGGAATTGCTGGCAAAACTCAGCGCTGGCGAGCGCACTGCGATCACAAATGGATTGGGTGCACTCAAGGAGGCTCTGGGCAAGGATTAGGCGCTTACCAGTCCATCACCACCTTGCCCGAATTGCCGCTGCGCATCGCGTCGAACCCGGTCTGGAAGTCGTCGATGCCAATGCGGTGGGTGATCAGGCCGCTGACGTCGAGCGGGCCCTGCACCAGCGCGATCATCTTGTACCAGGTCTCGAACATCTCGCGGCCGTAGATGCCCTTGAGATGCAGCATCTTGAAGATGACCTTGTTCCAGTCGATCTCGAAGCCGGTCGGCGCGATGCCTAAAATGGCGATCTTGCCGCCGTTGTTCATGGCGTCGATCATGTCGCGGAAGGCGGGTGCGGCGCCCGACATTTCGAGGCCGACGTCAAAACCTTCGGTCATGCCGAGCGCCGGCATGATATCGCGCAGCTTTTCCTTCGACGCGTCGACCACATGCTGGACGCCGAGCTTTTTCGCCAGTGCCAGCCGCACCGGGTTGATGTCGGTGATGACCACTTTTCGCGCGCCGACGCACTGCGCCACCAGCGCACCCATGATACCGATCGGCCCGGCGCCGGTGACCAGCACGTCCTCGCCGACGAGATCGAAGGACAATGCGGTGTGGACGGCATTGCCTAAGGGATCGAAGATTGCGGCGATCTCGTCGGGCACGTCGTCGGGGATCGGCACGACATTGTGCTGCGGGATCGCCAGATATTCGCCGAAGGCGCCCGGCCGGTTGACGCCAACGCCGAGCGTGTTGCGGCACAGGTGCCCCCTGCCCGCCCGGCAGTTGCGGCAGTGGCCGCAGACGATGTGGCCTTCGCCCGAAACACGCTGGCCGATCTTGTACTCGGTCACCGCCGCGCCAAAGTCGGCGACCGTGCCGACGAATTCATGGCCGGTCACCATCGGCACCGGCACGGTTTTCTGCGCCCACTGGTCCCAATTGTAAATGTGGACGTCGGTACCGCAGATCGCGGTCTTCTTGATCTTGATCAGAACGTCGTTCGGGCCGATTTCCGGCACCGGCACCTCTTCCATCCAGATGCCCGGCTCGGCCTTGGCCTTGACCAGCGCCTTCATCATGTTCGACATTCTTTTGTCCCTTGAAACTCTTGATCCGGAATCGCTTTTCGGTTTCGGCCGTTCAGGAAATCACGCCGAGTTCGCGCCCGACCGCACCGAACGCCTCGACCGCACGGTCGATGTCGGCGCTGGAATGGGCGGCCGACATTTGCGTGCGGATGCGCGCCTGGCCTTTCGGCACCACCGGAAACGAGAAGCCGATGACATAGATGCCGCGCTTCAGCATGCGCGCCGCCATCTCCTGCGCCAGCGTCGCATCGCCCAGCATGACCGGGATGATCGGATGATCGGCGCCGGCAAGCGTAAAGCCGAGCTTACCCATTTCAGACCGGAAGTGCGCCGCATTGGCATAGAGACGCTGACGCAGCGAATCGCCATTGCCGATCAGTTCGAAAACCCGGATCGAGGCGCCGGCGATCGCCGGCATCAACGTGTTGGAAAACAGATAAGGACGCGAGCGCTGGCGCAACCACTCAACCACCTGGCTCTTGGCCGATGTGTAGCCGCCCGACGCGCCGCCCAATGCCTTGCCGAGCGTGCCGGTGATAATGTCCACCCTGCCCTCGACGCCACAATGCTCGGCCGAGCCGCGGCCGTTCCTGCCAACGAAGCCGACTGCATGGCTGTCATCTACCATCACCATTGCATCGTACTTCTCGGCGAGATCGCAGACGCCCTTCAGATTGGCGATGATGCCGTCCATGGAAAATACACCATCAGTAGCGATCAGCCGAAAACGGCAATCCCTTGCCTCCTTCAGCCGCGCCTCCAGGTCGGCCATATCGTTGTTGGCATAGCGGAAGCGCTTCGCCTTCGACAGCCGCACGCCGTCGATGATCGAAGCGTGGTTCAGCGCGTCGGAGATGACCGCATCCTCCTCGCCGAGCAGCGTCTCGAACAGGCCGCCATTGGCATCGAAGCAGGAGCCGTAGAGGATCGTATCCTCCATGCCGAGGAAGCCGGAAATCGTCGCCTCGAGCTGCTTGTGCTCTTCCTGTGTGCCGCAGATGAAACGCACCGACGCCATGCCGTACCCGTAGCGGTCAAGCGCCTGCTTGGCCGCATCGCGCAATTCGGCGCTGTCGGCGAGCCCGAGATAGTTGTTGGCACAGAAATTCAGCACCTTTTCGCCGCCCACCTCGATCTCGGCCGACTGCGTCGAGGTGATCACCCGCTCGGATTTGTAAAGGCCGGCCGATTTCAGCCCTTGAAGCTCGCTGTCGATATGGGAGAGGAATGCCGCGCTCATGATCAGGCCCTGTTGAGATTTGAATGGACTGTCGCCCCTCGCGGGCGAAAAATCCACCGCAAAAGCGACCGCTTCAGTGCCGCGACGGCCAGTGGCCAGAATGCCGCCCCAGAATGAGGCCAAATGGCGGATATTCAAATGCAGTTGCGGCACGAAAGAACGCGATAACCATTTCGCGAGCTTTCCACCGCTGCCGCTATCGCAGCTCTGTCGACTTCCGGAGCTGTTAACACTTTCAAGCCAATGGTTCTCACACCTAACAATCTGTCGGCGAGAGGGACCGCCCCAGAAAATGTCGCAGCAACCGGCGCAATCCATTTCGGGCAGGCTCATACTGTTGATCAAGGCCGGCTATTGGCTGGCGCTGCTGATCATTGCAGCCATGGTGATGGCCTCCTTCATCCTTCTCCAGCAGATGATGGCTGCCCAGCGGCACGACGGTACGCTGCTCGATATTGTCGGCATGCAAAAGACGCTGTCGCAACGCATTGTCTTCCTTGCAAACGCTGCAGGTGCTGCTTCGCGCAACCAACAACCGGCTCTGGTCACCGCATTCAAACAGGCCACGGCGGAGTTCGAGAGGAACTACGACCTTCTGCTCGAGCGGATCGTCGCCGACCCGGCGTCACCGGCAAGGTTCGATCCAAAGTCAGTCGAGAGCGTGCTTTTCGCCAAGCCGTTTCATCTCGATTACTTCTCGGTCGGGCTTATCGCCAACGGCCAACGTCTGATCTCGGCGTTTGAATCACGACTCGGTATGGCCGATAATGGCGGCTACAAGGGCGGCGGCGAACGCGTTAACCTCGACGCTTCCATCGCCAATGCGACCCTGTCGGGCTATGCGGCACTCGGCCAGCGCATCAGCGCCCATGCCGATGCGCGATCGGAAACACTTCTCGATCTCCATCGAACGCTGTTCTACACCACCATCGGCGTCATCGTGCTGGTGGCACTTTTCATCTTCAGGCCGATGTCGAACGTCATTCTGCGCAAGACGCATGAACTCATCGATGCCCGCAATTCCATGGCCTTCATCGCCGTGCATGACGGCCTTACCGGCCTGCACAACCGCACCTTCCTGACCGACCATTTCGATACGCTGATCAAGGGGGCACAGCGCCGGCGAGAGCGGCTTGCGGCGGTCCACCTCGACCTCGACCGGTTCAAGCAGATCAACGACACGCTTGGCCACGCCGCCGGCGACTATGTGCTGGTGGTGACGGCGCAGCGCATGCGCGATTCGTGCCGGGCGTCGGATCTCTGCGTGCGTCTCGGCAGCGATGAGTTCGTAATGATCCTCAATGGTGCCGGCGGCACCGAGGACATCAACATGGTCGCCAGGCGCGTCCTGACGCAGATCAATGAACCGATCGTCTTTCAGGGCACGACCATTCTTCCAGGCGCCAGCGCCGGTGTCGCCGTCTATCCGATCGACGCCGACAATGCGCAAGATCTGCTCGTCCATGCCGATCTCGCGCTCCACTCCGCCAAGAAGCAGAGTGGCGGCAGCATCTCATTCTTCTCCGAGGAGTTGCGGCATGAACTCGATCTCCGCAAGCAACTCGAGCATGACATTAGGATCGCGATCGCGGAGAAGGCGTTCCAGGTTTATTTCCAGCCACAGGTTTCGTTGTCGAACGGCACGATCGGCGGCATCGAGGCGCTGGTTCGCTGGGAACATGCCGAACGCGGCATGATCGCCCCGGGCGAGTTCATTCCGGTTGCCGAAAAATGCGGACTCATGCCTGCGATCGGCCGCATTGTCATCGCCAAGGCAATCAGCGAGGCGGCCGAGTGGAACCGCGCCCGTGTCGCCTTTGGACGGCTCGCCGTCAACGTGTCCGGCTCCGAATTGCGTGAGCCCGATTTCGACGCCTTCCTCTTCGGCGTGCTGGAAAAAACTGGCCTGCCGCCACAAAAACTGTCACTGGAAATCGTCGAATCCGTCATTCTCGACGACGAGAAGACCGGCATCGCGGCAAAGCTGCGGCACATTCGCGCCGCCGGTGTTCATCTCGAACTCGATGATTTCGGCACCGGCTACGCGTCGCTCAGCCACGTCAACCCGAACGAGATCGACCGGCTTAAGATCGATCGCCGCTTCGTCCAGAATATCAATGAGAACGACGACAACACCAAGATCGTGCGGGCCATCACCGAACTCGCCCGCGGCCTCGGCATCTCGATCGTCGCCGAGGGCGCCGAAACCGAGGCCGAGCTCGATTCGCTGATGGCGATCGGCTGTGACCAGGTGCAGGGCTATTCCATCGCCTTCCCGATGCCGCAGGACACGGCACGCGAATGGCTGGTCGCGCGGGCGCCGAAGAAAGCCAGGCTAACGCTGCTGCGGGGAAGCCGGGCGTAAGGCGCCAGCCTTGACACGCCTCTTCGGAAATGGCGGGCTGACGGGTGAGTCCGGCTAAGGCCGATCTGCCGCTGACTGCCGCAATGGCGGCAAGTTCTTCAGCGGGTTGAGCATCGGCACCCCGAGCGGTGCAAAATGACGCTCGTTGTCGGTCAGTATCGTCAAACCGTGGACCTCGGCCGTCGCGGCGATCGCTATGTCTTCGAACCCTGGCCGATGCGCCCTTGCCCGATCAAGGATGGACCCGGCGGCATGTGCGGCGCGCAAATCGAAGGGAAGAACTCTTTGTCCATAAAGGTGCTCGACCGCTTGCCACCAATTGCGTAGCAAAGCCGCCTTTGTCGTCGCACCCTCGCGCTCGGCCTTGGCTATCCCTGCAGCGATTTCGGATACAGTGACAACGGACAGGAACAGGTGTCCGCTGGCTTTGTCGAGCCATGTTGCCAGCGCTGCCCGATCCGCCTTCTTGGCCGGAGCGATTGCCGAGATGATGTTGGTATCCAGCAGAAACATCAGGACCAATCGACTGCGTTACAACGCAACCTTGCGAACCTGTTTGCGAAAACGGGGAGGAATATCGCCTTTGTCACCGGGAAAAGCCGCTAGTAATTGTCCGAAGCTAGGCACTCGCGACAGCCGTTCGTAGTCTTCGAACGACAGGATCACGGCCTGCTTGCGCCCGCGACGCGTGATGACGGCAGGTTCTCCCGCGACGGCCTGATCGACCACCGCCGAAAGCGTAGCCTTGGCATCCTTCAACTGAATTTCGCGCATGCTGTTACCCCAGTTTATGACCACTGTGGTCATAAATAGCATCGCGAGCCCACTGAAACAATACGTCCGACAGTTGGGATCAATCAGGCAGCTTGCCGGCACTGACGCGGCGACGGAAACCCAGCTGCGCGCGAAGATGACACGAGGCGAACGCATCGCTGCTGGTCATCACCGTACTTTGTATGGCTACCGCCAGGCTTTTCTGAGCGGGGCCCGCCGCAATTGACAAGATCGTACGATTTCCGGCCGCAAGCCGGCGGCGTGCGCGGCGCGCAGATCGGACCAACGTGCCTGGTGGCTCTCCGTGCGGAGGCTGGGCTGCGCGCCACCAATCAACAGTCCTCAGATCCGCAATCCGAACCGGATGCCGTCATAGATTGCGGCGTGGATGTTGCGCGAGGCGACCGCATCGCCGATGCGGAAGAGCACGAAACCACCTTGCGGATTGCGCGCCGGAAAAATGTCGCCACCACCGACCAGCCGCTCGTAATCGACCGCGCCGCCGTTCTTCGACAGCGGTTTCAGTGCGAGATAGAGATCATCGAGCGGCAGCGTGCCGTGCTCGACCACCACCTGATCGACCCGCCGCTCGCCGCGCCAGCCGTCGGCGAAGTCTGAGCCGAGCTCCGCAACCAGTTGATTGCCCTCGCGCCGCACCGAACGCAGCCGCGTGTTGATGGTTATGGTGACGCCCTTCTCCTGAAAGGCGCGCATATAGGGCACGTGGTTCATGCCGCCCATTTCCGGGGCGAAGAAGCGTTCGGGCGAAACCAGCTCCAGCTTTGCACTGCTATTGGCGATCAGCTCGGCGGCACCCATGCCCTGATGGCCGCCATTGTCGTCGTAGAGCAGCACGTTCTCGGCCGGCTTGATGCTGCCGGCCATGATATCCCAGCTCGAAGTGACGAGATTGTCGCCCGCCGCCAACGGCGGGTTCTGCGGCAGGCCGCCGGTGGCGACCACCACCACGTCGGGCGACAGCGCCAGAACATCGTCCTTCTCCGCCCAAGTGTCGTAGCGGATCTCGACGCCGAGCCGGTCGAGTTCGGCCAGCCGCCAGTCGATGATGCCGATCAGCTCCTTGCGGCGTGGGTTTTGCGTCGCCAGCCGCACCTGGCCGCCGGCTTGGCTCGATGCTTCCAGCACCGTCACCTGGTGCCCGCGCTCGGCAGCGACACGCGCCGCCTCCAGCCCGCCGGCACCGGCGCCGATGACGACCACCTTCCGCTTTGGTCCCTCGGTTCTCGGGATGATGTGCGGGATATCAGCCTCCCGGCCGGTTGCCGCGTTGTGGATGCACAGCGCCTCGCCGCCCTCATAGATGCGGTCGAGGCAGTAAGTGGCGCCGACGCAAGGGCGGATTTCGTGCTCGCGGCCCTCCATCACCTTCCGAATAATGTGCGGATCGGCGATGTGGGCGCGGGTCATGCCGACCATGTCGAGTTTGCCGGTGGCGATGGCGTGACGCGCGGTGGCAACGTCGGAAATACGCGCCGCATGGAAGGTCGGGAATTTCGTCGCCGCCCTCACCTCGCCGGCGAAGTCGAGATGCGGCGACGACCGCATGCCGGTCACCGGGATGACCTTGGTCAGTGCGGCATCGGTTTCGATCGAGCCGCGGATGATGTTGAGGAAGTCGACCTTGCCGGAGCCGGCCAGTCGCCTGGCGATCTCGACACCTTCCTGTTTCGAAAGGCCCTTCTCAAAATCCTCGTCGGCGACCATGCGGACGCCGACGACAAACTTTTCGCCAACCGCCGCCCGCACGGCGTCGAGCACCATACCGGTGAAGCGCAAGCGGTTGTCGAGCGAGCCGCCGAAATCGTCGTCGCGCTGGTTGGTGGCCGGCGACCAGAAGCCGTCCATCAGGTGGCCATAGGCCTCGAACTCGATCCCATCGAGGCAGGCGGCCTGGCAGCGCTGCGCGGCGGCGGCGTAGTCGGCGACGATGCGCTCGATATCCCAGTCCTCGATGGTCTTGGGGAAGGCGCGGTGCGCCGGCTCGCGCACCGGCGAGGCGGATAGCACCGGCAGCCAGTCGGCCTTGTTCCAGCCGGTGCGGCGGCCGAGATGGGTGATCTGGATCATCACCTTGCAGTCATGCTCGTGGCAGGCATCGGCGAGCTCGGTGAGCCAGGGCACGATGTGGTCGTCATAGACATGCAGATTGCCAAAGGCGGCAGGGCTGTCGCGCGAGACGATCGCCGAGCCGGCGGTCATGGTCAGCGCCATGCCGCCCTTGGCTTTTTCGGCGTGGTAGAGCCGGTAGCGCTCTTTCGGCATGCCGTCCTCGGAATAGGCCGGCTCATGGCTGGTCGACATGACCCGGTTCTTCAGCGTCAAATGTTTGAGCTGATAGGGCTGGAGAAGCGGATCGTTGGTGGTCATCGTCTTCCTGCTGTTTCAAATTGTGCTAAAGAGCGGCAAATTTTTGTTTTCGCGCATGTCGTATCCCAAAACCGCTGCGCACCCTCGGGTCAGGCCCGTGGACAGGCTTTTGGGCGACATGCAGTAAGGAACCCGCCCATGACCGATACGAAAAACCTTACCCAGCTCGGCACCAACGTCGAGGCGCCACAGAGCCCTGAAGCGGCAGTCCTGGAAACCGTGCCGTTTTCGCGCGGCGACGGGCCGCCGGCCATCGTTCGCTTCACCTGCCCGGAGTTCACCTCGCTCTGCCCGGTAACCGGCCAGCCGGATTTCGCCCATATCGTCATCGACTATGCACCCGATACGCTGCTGGTGGAATCGAAGTCGCTCAAGCTGTTCATGACCTCGTTTCGCAACCATGGCGCCTTTCATGAAGAGTGCACCGTCATGATCGGCCGCCGCATCATCGCCGCGACCAAACCACTGTGGTTGCGCATTGGCGGCTATTGGTATCCGCGCGGCGGCATTCCGATCGACGTGTTCTGGCAGACCGGCGCGCCGCCTGAAGGCGCGTGGCTGCCCGACACCGGCGTCGCACCCTATCGCGGGCGCGGCTGAGCCTGAGTTTCTACGGAACGTATGTTGCATCAGTTGAGCGGCAGCCGGCGGTAGCGGCCGGGATTGTTCGGGTCGCTGAAATGGCCCATCGGCCCGTGTTCAGCGAAGTGCCCGGCCCAGCGCTTCATTGCAGTGGGGTCGAGTTCGACGCCCAGCCCGTTGCCCTCCGGCACACGCACCGTGTTGCCGGTCTGCCGGAACGGACCGTCCTTGATGACGTCTCCGATCTGCCAGCGAAACAGCGACTGCGATGCTTCGGTGATCCACGGCGTCGCAGCGACGACATGCAGATAGGCCGATGTCATGATGCCGAGATCGTTCGAATAGCACCAGAACCCCTTGCCCATCGCCTCGCAGGCGGCAATGAACTTCAGGGTTTTCGACAATCCGCCAAGTGCTGCGAAATTGCAGACGAAGTAATCCGGCGCACCGAGCGCGACCGCTCGTCTGAGATCCGGGATGTGCGTGGAAAACGGAATGCGCGAATGCTGGCGCAGCGCCGCCATCTCCTCGAAGGTCGCGACCGGATCCTCGTAGTTGCGGATGTTGAACGGCTCGATCTCGCGCAGCACCCACCGCGCCGTGGTCAGCGACCACTGCATGTTGGAATCGAGTTTGATCTGCGCCTTATCACCAAGCGCCTCGCGCAGCATGCGCACGGTCCTGATCTCGAGCTCGGGATCGCCCATGATCAGCTTGCCTTCGAAGATGGTCGAGCCATGCTCCTCGCGCATCTTTAGGCAGTACTCGACGATCGCTTCGGACGTCATCTCGCCACCCGCTCCGCCCCGCGCGGCGCGAAACGAAAAATATTCCGAAAACGGAATGTCCTTGCGCACGGCGCCGCCAAGGATTTTGTAGAGCGGCATGCCGAAGACCTTGCCTCTGATGTCCCACAGCGCCAGTTCGACGGCGCCAAAGGCCACCGAAGCGGCATTCTCGCCGGTGTTGGCGGTGATCTGCCAAGGCGGCACGCAGCGCGCCTCGCAATCGGCGATGTCGAGCGGATCGGCGCCGATCAGCGCCGGCGCGATCTCGGCCTTGATCACCTCGCCGAAATGCCACCACGGCGCCTCGCCCAGTCCGACCACGCCTTCGTCCGTTTCGACCTCGATGATCGACTTCGAGGCGCCGCCGTAGAGACCAGCCGTCCACCAGAACGGGGCGTCTAGCGGAACGTTGACATGGGTGACGCGGATATTGGTGATCTTCATCGGTTCGCTTTCACTCGCACTGGTACTGACTGAGCGCCCATTCGCCGGTCACCGACAGAAGATCCGTGATCTTCCAATCGTCATCGATCTTCTTGAGTTTCCATTCCAGCCGGTGCGGATTGCCGGCAAGGACAAAGGCGACGACCACCTTGGCCTCGTCGCCCTTGACCGCTTCGATAGTCTTTAGGCTCTTGTCGATCTCGGCCCTATCGTACGCCGCATTGTCCAGCGCCATGTTGGGATCGAGACACTCGCCCTGCCCCGATTTCCGCAGCGCATCGCTTTTGTCGAGCACCGACTTCGCCGGATCGGCGAAGTGGCTGCGCTGGGCCGGATCGAGCTCGAGCCCTGCATGCTCGTAGAACGGTTTCACCACCGCCGTCGGCGAGCCCGGCTGCGCCGGCGCTGCCGGGGCCCCATCAGTCGGCAGGGACGCGGCCGGCGCATTTGCGGGCGGCGCGCCGATCAGGTCCTGAGCAGCGGTGCTGCTCAAACCCGCCGCCAGCAGGCACACAGTCGCCAGGGCCAGGGGCGCGGGCCATGGCATCACTCCGGAGTCTGGCCGGCGAGGCATTCGAGCGCACTCAGCGTCCAGCCGCTGGTCTTCGAGGTGATGTCGGCGACCTTCCATTTGCCGTCAACTTTCTTCAGCGACCAGACCATTTCGCGTTTGGAACCATCGCCTTCCGGGAAAAGGTTGAACGTCACTGTCACACTGGCACTGTCGCCATCCACCGCTTCAGACAGCTTCAGCGTCTTGGCGACGGTCTTCTCGTCATAGTCCTGCGCGTCGAGACCCGGGGCGAAGTCGATGCAAGGCACTTCGTCCGGCTTGTTCTTCTGTGCCTGGTCGTTGAGGTCGAACAGCTTGGTCACCGGCTCGGTGAAACGGTCGCGGTATTTCGCGTCGGCCTCGAACTTGACCTCGGGCATGTAGAAGAACTTCACCGCATTGGATGCCGGCCCGGCCAAGGCGGCCGCAGGCGCTGCGATCGAGAGAACGGCGGCCAGCACAGTCAGTCTCATCCGATAATCTCCAGGCTTTCGTGGTGGGAACCGTCATACCACGAATCCTGCATTCCGGCTTTTTTGCAGCCCATGAAATCCGCCCCATGAAATCCCACTTGGGCGTTAACTCAGGCGCCCTTGGGCGCTAGCTCAAGCGTCCAGCCAGACATTCTGGAGGTCCATCTCGAAAGTCTGGTGGACGGCGTAATTCTTCACCTTTTTGTTCATGTGGCTATACAGCTTCTGCCAGAACGGCTGCACGATGACGCCCGAATCCTGCAAGATCTGCTCGACATCCTTCATCACCTCGCGGCGCTTCTCCACGTCGATGAGCGACAGAGCCTGCTTGAGCTTGGCATCGAAATCGGGATTCGAATACGCCGTTTCATTCCAGGCCTCGCCGGTGCGATAGCCGAGCGCCAACACCTGAACGCCGAGCGGGCGCATGTACCAGATGGTCATGGAATAGGGGTATTTCGTCCAGTCGTTCCAGAAGGTCGATCCCGGCAGCACCGTGCGCTTCACCTTGATCCCGGCATCGCGCAGCTGGCCGGCAATCGCATCGCCGGTGTTCTTTTGCCAGTCGTCCTCAACGGTGATCAGTTCATGCTCGAAATCGGCCTGTCCGGCCTCGGCCATCAGCGTCTTGGCGCCCGCCGCGTCGCGTGTCTTCTTTGGCAGCGGGTAGTATTCCGGATGAATCGGGCTGACGTGGTGGTTTTCACCTGGGGTGCCGCGCCCGGCGTAGCCAAGTTCGAGCACCGCATTGTTGTCGACGGCCATTTGCAGCGCGTTGCGCACTCGCTGGTCATCATAAGGCTTGTGCGTGATGTTGGTCCGGGCAACGAGCGTGGTCGCTGTCGCGACCTCCGATTTCACCAGATCCATCTGGTCGAGGATGTCGATGAAGTCGGCGGGTGTCTCGAAATTGACGTCGATCTCGCCGGATTCGAAGGCATTCACCGAGGCGTTGAAGTCAGTGCCGTAGTCGATGAATTCGACGCTGTCGAGCGGCGCTTCACCGCCCCACCACTTGCCATTCTCGCGTCGCTTGACGATTGCGTTCTGGCCGACCGAATAAGACACAAGTTCGAAAGGCCCAGTGCCGATCGGCTTGGCGATCGGATCGGCGCCGTCGGCATCGAATTTGCGGTGGACGACGAGCGCCGGATAGTCAGTGAAATTCGGGATCAGCGAGATGTCAGGTTCGTTCAGCTTCAGCTTGACCGTGTTGTCGTCGACCTTGGTGATCGCGCCCTCCTTGGCCTTGCCGGTTTTTGCGTCGATCAGCGCACCGACGCGCGCGGCCATCGAATTGCCGGAGGCTTCCTTCTCGCACCAACGCGTCAGATTGTAGACGACATCATCGGCGTTGAAAGCATCGCCGTTGTTCCAGGTGACGCCCTTTCGCAGATGCAGCACATATTCGGTGGCGTCATCGTTGACGTCCCAGCTTTCGAGCAGGACCGGCTCGAATGTGAACTGGCGGGTGTAACGGACAAGCGGCTCGAGCCAGCAGCGCGAAATATTCGCAAGTTCCACCCAGTCGTAAGTGCGCGGATCCTTCTGCGCCTTCACCGACATCGATACGCGCAGCGTTCCGCCTTTCTTCGGCTCTTCGGCGAAAGCCTGTTCCGGCATCGCAAGACCGATCATACCGTAGGCAAGGGCAGTCGATGCCCCGAACGTGCTTGCCAGCGCCAGAAATTCGCGCCGGTCCATCCGGCCTGAGCGGGCCTCCTTAGCCATCGCCTCGATCGCATTCGGCACGCGATCACCGTTGCTTCTGAAGAGTGCCATTTTTTCCTCCCTTATGGTTTCGTCGGGTCTTCGCCCTTCGCATCAACTAACGCTGTCAGGCAGCTTCCCCTCGCGGCGCGCGATGAAGTCTGTCAGGCCGTCGGCGATGCCCTCATCGAGCTTCGGCTCCTCATAATCCGCGAGCATGTTGCGCGCTTTCTCGCGGCCGCGCGTGTCGTGGTCCTTTGCCCCTTCAGCCTTCCACTGTTCATACGAATTGAAGTCCATGATGCTGGGCATGAAGAAGGCGGACTCGAAATGTTCAAGCGTGTGCTGGGTGCCGAGGAAGTGTCCCTGCGGCCCCACCTCGCGGATCGCCGCCATCGCTTCCTTGAAATCGTCGAACGGGAGGCCGCCAGCATATTTGTACCAGCCAACAAGCTGTTCGCAGTCCGTAGCAAATTTTGAATAGCCGCAGGTCAGGCCGGCCTCGAGCCATCCGGCGGAGTGCCAGATGTAGTTGGCGCCGGCAAGGATGGCGGCATGCATCAGCATGTTCGCCTCGTAGCCCGCCTGGGCATCGTTCAGCTTCGACCCGACATGGAAGCCCGACGTGCGCCATGGCAGCCGGTATTTCCGCGCCAGTGCCCCCATCAGATACATCATCTGGGCGGCCTCTGGCGTGCCGCCCATGGGTGCTCCGGTCTTCATGTCGACCGTGACCATGAACTGTCCGTAGATCTGCGGCGAACCCGGACGCAGCAACTGCGTGAACGCGACGCCGGCCAGCGCTTCCGCATTGACCTGCGCGACCGCGCCGACGGCAGAGGCCGAAGTCGAGGCGCCGCACAGCGCGAACGGCGCCAGGATCAGTGGCTGGTTGTGGCGCGCATAGACCTTCATCGCGTCCAGCATGGTGGCGTCCCAGACGAGCGGCGAATTGCAGTTGGTGATCGCCACCAGCACCGAATTGTCGCGGACATAGTCCTCGCCGAAGACGATGCCCGCCATCGCCATCGTGTCTTCGGCGCGATCCTTTGATGTTACGATGCCCATGAAAGGCTTGTCGGAATGCTTCAGCGCCGAATGCATGATGTGGAGGTGACGCTTCGGCACCGCAATTTCCATCGGCTCGCAGATGATCGAGCTCGACGAGTGCAGCGCTGGCGCCATGTAGGCGAGCTTATGGAAATTTTGAAGGTCGCCGAGCGTGCCATAGCGCCTGACGTTGTCGAGGTCGCGCACATAAGGCGCGCCATACATCGGCACGAAGATGGAGTTGTTTCCGCCGACGCGCACCGAACGCTGCGGATTCCTCGCATTGAGCGTGAACTCCGACGGGACCTTCGATACGAGCTCCATCAGGAGGGCGCGGTCGATCCGGACTCTTGTGTCTGAGACGTCGGCTCCCGCGGCCTTCCACAATGCAATGGCCTCGTCGTCACGGAACTCGCATCCCACTTCTTCCAGGATGCTGAGCGACTCCTGATGGATCAGTTCCACCGCCTCGTCCGGGACCATCTGATACACCGGAATCTTACGGACCAGCGTCGGAAACGACGCCATGGGAGTTCCCCGCAGCGCCTTGCGGCCCAGGCGGCCGCCACCTCGGCGGCTGGCGTGTTCGGTGACTTCGGCGGCCGGTGCGTTCATGGCAATTCTATCCTCCCAATGACGACCAGCCTAGCGAGAGGAAATTCGGCTGTGACGCTGGAAAATCCTGATCACTTGTATAAGCTCAGCTTATGCGAAGCTTGCGCCATCTGCTACCGTCGGCCGGCAGCCTGATCGTTTTCGAGGCGGCCGGCCGGCTGTCGAGCTTTACCGCTGCGGGGCGAGAGCTCGGCATGACGCAGGCTGCCGTGTCCTATGCGATCCGCGGGCTTGAAGAGCAGCTCGGCGCGAAACTCTTCCAGCGCCGCCATCGGCAGGTCAGCCTTACCGAAGCCGGCGATCGCTTCCACGCCGACGTCTCGCTCGGCCTGTCGCACATCCGCAGGTCAGCGGAGAACCTGCGCCTGCAGGCGACTGGCGGCCATGTGACGCTCGCCGCGTCGACGGCCTTCGCCTCGTTCTGGATGATGCCGCGCCTGCAGCAGTTTCGCGACGAACTGCCGGGCATCGACCTGCGCATCCAGACCGCCGACCGCGATCTCGACATCATCGCCGAAGATATCCCGCTCGGCGTCCGCGGCGGCGAACCCAGGGAGTGGCCGGACTATCATTCGCTGCGGCTCGCCGACGAGGAAATATTCCCGGTCGCGGGCGCGAGCTATGTGGCGCGTTTCGGACTGCCGGAAACCGTCGAGGCTCTGCCATCACACCGGCTCATCCATCTCGAAGAGCCGTTTCGCGAGGCCGCGAGCTGGGACGAGTGGTTCCACTCGGCCGGGGTCAACATCACCGATGCCGGACGCGGCTTGCGCATCAATGACTATGCGCTGGTGATCCAGGCGGTCATGGAAGGGCAAGGCATTGCGCTCGGCTGGGGTCACCTCGCCGCGCGCCTGCTTGCCTCAGGACTGCTGGTGCGCGTCACCGACCACACGATGACGACCGGCAAGGGCTTTCATATCATCTGGTCGAGAAACCGGGAGCTCAGCGACAATGCTCGCAAGGTGCGGGACTGGCTGGCCGCGCAGGCGTGAGGTTGTTTGGCAGTTGCTCTCCCAATTGACGCCGGCGGGACAGCGCCCTGGACAGCGCCCCCTCTGGCCTGCCGGCCATCTCTCCACGAGGGGGGAGATCGGACGTCCCTTTGGGCATTCGCCAATCTCCAGCGGCGTATAAGTGATCGAGGCGCCGAAACCGCCAATCTCCCCACGTGGGGGAGATGCCAAGTTTTTGCCAAGAGGGCAGGACAGAGGGGGGCGCGAAGGATCGCTGCGATCGGTCTAACTGCCTTTCGGCCATCAATGCATTTCAGCCCCTCCCACCGCCCTCGAATCCACCTATAGTACCCCCATGCCCATTCGCCAGCTTTCCGAAACGATGATCAACCAGATCGCCGCCGGCGAAGTCATCGAGCGTCCGGCAAGCGTGGTCAAGGAACTGGTCGAGAACGCACTCGATGCCGGCGCTGCCAGGATAGAGATCGTCATCGCCGGCGGCGGGCTGAACCTGATACGCGTCACTGACGACGGCTGCGGCATCCCGGAGAATGAACTGGCGCTGGCGATCGCGCGCCACTGCACCTCGAAGCTCGCCGACAACATCCACGACATCCGCTCGCTCGGCTTTCGCGGCGAGGCGCTGCCGTCGATCGGCTCGGTGGCGCGGCTGTCGATCCGCTCGCGCACGGCCAACGGCGAGAGCGCCGCCGAGATCGGCATCGAGGGCGGCCGCGTGTCCGCCGTAAAGCCGGCGGCCGCCAATCGCGGCACCACGGTCGAGGTGCGCGACCTGTTCTTCGCCACGCCGGCGCGGCTCAAATTCATGAAGGGCGAGCGCGCCGAAAGCTCGGCGACCAGCGACGTGATCAAGCGCATCGCCATCGCTTCCCGGCCGTACGCTTCACGCTGGCCGGTTCCGACCGCTCGACGCTGGAACTGCCGGCGACCGACGACAGTCCGGAAGGCCGGCTGCGCCGCGTCGCGCAAGTGATGGGCGCGGACTTTCCGGAGAATGCCATTGCTATCGATGCCGTGCGCGACGGCGTGCATCTCGCCGGCCACGTCTCGATCCCGTCCTTCAGCCGCGCCAACGCGCTGCAGCAATACGCCTATGTCAACGGCCGGCCGGTGCGCGACAAGCTGATCGCCGGCGCTATCCGTGGCGCCTTCGCCGACGTGCTGCCGCGCGATCGCCATGCGGTGACAGTGCTGTTCCTGACGCTCGACCCGGCCATCGTCGACGTCAATGTCCATCCAGCCAAGGCCGATGTCCGCTTCCGCGATCCGGGACTGGTGCGCGGGCTGATCGTCGGCGCCATCCGCGAAGCGCTCGCCAATGCCGGCATCCGTGCCGCCACATCAGGGGCGGCCGGCATGATGGCGGCATTCCGGCCGGGCGCAGCGTCCTATGCGCATGCTGGGCCGGCCAACGGCCATCGCAGCTATGAAGCGGCTTACCGGGCCTCTGGCTTCGCCGGTTTCGATCCTTCCCGCTCGCCGCAGAGGCCGCTGGACATGGGCTTGGAAGGCGGGGGATTTGAACACCCTAAACCAGGAAACGGCGGCTTCGGCGAAAACGATCAGGCGGTGTTCGACGCCGGACCGCTTCACAGCGCCGACGCGCGTGCCGGACAGACTGAGACGGCGGAGACGCTGCTTGGCATGGTGCTGGGTGCCGCACGCGCGCAAGTACACGAGAACTACATCGTCGCGCAGACCAGGGATTCGCTTGTCATCGTCGACCAGCATGCGGCGCATGAGCGGCTGGTCTACGAGGCCCTGAAGAACGCGCTGCATGCGCGCGCCGTGCCGTCGCAGATGCTGCTGTTGCCCGAGATCGTCGACCTGCCGGAAGAGGATGCCGAGCGGCTCGCCCTTCATTCCGAAACACTGGCCCGCTTCGGCCTAGCCATCGAGCGTTTCGGCCCGGGTGCGGTCGCGGTACGCGAGACGCCGTCGATGCTGGGCGAAACCAATGTCCAGCAATTGGTGCGCGACCTTGCCGACGAGATCGCCGACAACGACACGGTCGACACGCTGAAAGGGCGGCTGGACAGAATAGCCGCGACCATGGCCTGCCACGGCTCGGTGCGTTCCGGCCGCCTGCTCAAGCCAGAGGAGATGAACGCGCTGCTGCGCCAGATGGAAGCAACGCCGGGCTCCGGCACCTGCAACCACGGCCGCCCGACCTATATCGAGCTCAAACTCGCCGACATCGAAAGACTGTTCGGCAGGCGTTAGCTTGGGATGCAAAAAGAGCCGCTCTTCAGCGGCTCTTCTGAGTCAAGGGACCGCTGAGTCAAGAGACCGCCCCAAAGCTTTGATTCACCTCTTCAAATTCACCACGATCACGCCGCCAAGCGCCAACGCGCCGCCGAGAACACCGAGCAGCGTCGGCACCTCGCCCAGCCAGAAGAAGCCGATCAGCGTCGCCACCGGCGAAACCAGATAGAGGAAGTTCGAGGCACGGGCTGCAGGCAGACGGGAAAGTGCTGTTGCCCAAGCGGCGTAGGCGATGAGGCTGGGCACGATACCGAGAAAGATCACGGCGCCGAGGCCGGCGCTATCGGCAACCGCCGCCTGCGCCAGGCCGCTCGGCAGGAAAGGCAGCAGGCAGAGCGCGCCGAGCACCATGTTCGAAGCCGAAATGGTCAGCGGATGATGGCGGGCAAACAGCGGCTTTTGCACGATGGTGTTGACGGCCGAGCACAGCGCCGAGCCAAGGACCAACAGCGCGCCATTGTTGAAATGCAACCCTTGCCCCTCGCCCATGGCGATGATGCCGATACCGGCGAAGGACAGGAGTGTGCCGACCCAGGCCAGGCCAGAGAAGCGTTCGCCGAGCAGCGCCATCGCCATGATCGCGGTGAAGATCGGGCTGACGTTGATGATGAAGCCGGCGGCACCAGCCGAAACGGTTAGTTCGCCGAAATTGAGCATTGCCGTGTACAGCGCAACGAAGACGGCGCCGCCGAAGGCAAAGCGCCAGAATTCATCGAGCCGGGGCAGCGCCGGCCGCTTGACTGCGAGGAAGATCGCCGCCGGCACCGCCGCGATGGCGAAGCGCAGCGCGCCGAGTTCCAGCGGTCCGAAAGCCACGAGGCCGGCGCGGATCGCCGGGAAGGCCGAAGCCCAACCGACCACCGTCAGCGCCACCGCTATGATTGCAGTGGTGTCGATCCGCTGTGTCGTATTCAACGTGCCGGTACAGGCGCTCATTTCATTGTTCTCGCGTTTCATGTCCTCAAACAAACAAAACGCCTTTCCTGGCCGATTGACAAACGCCCAAATCGAGGATCACCTGTGACTATGGATCACAGCTCTGATGCGATGCTGCCGCTTGAAACCCTGCGCGCCTTCGACGCCGCGGCGCGGACGGGCAGTTTTTCGGCCGCTGCCGAAAAGCTCAACATCACCCATGGCGCCGTCAGCCGGCAGATTGCCAAGCTCGAGGACTGGCTCGGGCTAAAAGTGTTCGATCGCGGCGCGCGTGGGGTGTCGCTGACGATCGAAGGCAACCGCCTGCATCTGCGCACCACTGAGGCCTTCGCGCTGATATCCAGCAATTCGGACCGCTGGATCGAGCCGCGCGGCACCGCCGTGGTGCGGCTGACCTCGATCCCCTCAGTCAGCGGGCTGTGGCTGATGCCGCGCATGGCGGCGCTGGAAAACAATCCGTCCAAGCTGCGCATCGTGCTCGATGTCGATATCCGCCAGGCGGACCTTGCCGATGAGGGCATCGATCTGTCGATCCGCTGCGGCCGCGGTCACATTCCCGGCCGCGTCTCGGTTCAGCTGTTCGAGGAACATGTGTTTCCGGTCGCCTCGCCGGACCTCGCCCGCGAGATCGACCGTGGCGACCCTGCCCGGCTGCTCAAATTTCCGCTGATCAATGATTCGGATGCTTCGGCCTGGCGCGCCTGGTTTGCCGGGCACGACATAGACTATCGCCCGCGTCCGCAGGACCGCCGCTTCGAGGACTACAATCTGGTGCTCGACGCCGCAGCCCATAGCCTCGGCATCGCGCTGGCGCGGCCGCCGATGATCGAGCATCAACTGAAGTCAGGCCGCATTGTCGCGGTGGACGACCGGAGCGTCCTCAGCCCGATATCCTATTGGCTCGACCGGCCTCTAGGGCGACCGCGCGCCGCCGCCGCCGAGCTTGCCCGGCGCATCGCTGCCCAGGCCGGGCTGGCGGCGGAAAAGATCGAGGAGTTCATCGAAGCCGAGCAGTAGGATGACGGACATCCACTTTGCCGGCTTGCTCGGCTGGTTGTCATCCGAAACGAAGCCGACTGAACCGAATCTTGTCTCGCTCCAAGCTTGACCTTGCCGGCAATTTGTGGCGATGACATCGTCATGAACCTTGGCTCCATGTCATGATGAACCGTTTCGAAGGCCCCGGCGGCAAGGAAGCCCGTATCCGCTACCTGGACGGCGACTTCCAGGTGACCAGCCCTGGCGCCTTCGTGCGCTGCGCGGTCACCGGCGAAAGCATCCCGCTCGATGAGCTCAAATATTGGAGCGTCGCCAGGCAGGAACCCTATGTGAGTGCCGCGGCCTCGCTGCGCCGCGAGATCGAGGCACATCCCGAACTGCGCAGTCGGCGCTAGCTTCCGCATCGGCTGCAAAGTCAGCCCTGCAGCTTGCGCTGCCGCCAGGCATCCAGCGTCTCGTCGATGATGCGTTCGGGCACGTGGCCGGGATCGAACACGGTGTCGATCTCCAGCACATCGAGCTGTCCGAGGAAATCGGCGGACGCGGCATCGTGGCGCAGCCGGGCGGCGTCCTTGGCGGTGGTGATGAGGCCAAGTCCGGCACCTCGCGCTGTCGTTGCCAGTTCGGCAAGCTCGTCCTCGCCGTAGAAATGATGGTCCGGAAACGACCGGGTCAGCGCAACCTCGCCGCCGGCCTCGCGGACCGTGTCGAAGAATTTGTCGGGATGGCCGATGCCGGCAAAGGCGAGAAATCGCTTGCCGGCCAGCCCCGCCTTGCTGCTTGGCCGTGTACGCGCCTCGAAGATCGGCCGGCCGGCACGCGCCGCCTGGCGGACGACCGCATCGGCAGCAAGGCCCTCGCCCATCTTCAGCAGCGCGCTGGTGAAAACCAGTTGGTCAACGATATCAGCCCTGAGCGGACCGCCAGGAATGACGTGGCCGTTGCCGACGCCGTAGCGTGCATCGACGACGACCAGCGCATAGTCGATATGGATGCGCGCGCTCTGGAAACCGTCATCCATGATCAGGAAATCGCAGCCATGCTTTTTCAGCAGAAGGCGCGCGCCGGCGGCACGGTCCGGCGTCACTGCGACCGGCGCGTGCTCGGCCAAAAGCAGCGGCTCGTCGCCGACATGCTTGGCGGCGTCGTGATGCGGATCGACGACATGCGGCTGCGCGAAGGAGCCGCCATGGCCGCGCGACAGGAAACCGGGATTGAGCTGCATGCGCCTGGCGTGCGGGGCGAGGGCGAGCGCCACCGGCGTCTTGGCTGTGCCGCCGACAGTGTAGTTGCCGACGCACAGCACCGGCGCCTCGACACTTTCGCGCGCTGCTGACCGCATGCGGCGGCCGGCAATGAGCGCATAGATCGCGGACAGCGGCGCCAGCGCCAGCGCCCGCCAGTCCGGTTCTTCCCACCAGAAGGGGGGCGCTTCGCTGGCCATTTTAGCGGCCGTTGGCGCCCTTGAGGCGCGACTTGACGACCAACGGCTGAATGTAGGGTTCGAGCGACTTCAACGTGAGCGCCAGCGCGCCGCGCATCTCGTCGACGGTCGCCGCGCCGGCCGCCATCATCTCATGGCGAGCCACCTCGTTGCTCAACAGGAAATTGACGGCGCCGGCCAGCATGTCGCGGTCGCGCACCAGCTTGGCGCCGCCGCTGTCGAGCAGGCGCTGATAGGTCTCGCGAAAATTCTGGACATTGCGGCCGGCCAGCACCGCCGTGTCGAGCATGGCCGGCTCCAGCGGGTTCTGGCCGCCCTCGGAGGTAAGCGAACGACCAACGAAGGCGATCTCTGTCAGCCTGAGATAAAGCCCCATCTCGCCCATCGTGTCGCCGAGCAGAATGTCGGTATCGGCGGTGGTCCGGTCGCCCTTGCTGCGGCGAGCGACTTTCAGGCCCATGCCAGAAATCTGCGCGGCAAGCGCGTCGGCGCGATCGGGATGGCGCGGGACGACGATCGTCAAAAGACCGTGGTGACGCTTGTGCAGCATCGCGTGAACCTCGGCAGCGACCACTTCCTCGCCGTCATGGGTCGAGATCGCCGCCCAGGTCGGGCGGGCGCCGATCTGGCGCTTCAGCGTGTACAGCGCCCTTTCATCGGCCGGCGGCGGCGTGGTGTCGACCTTGAGATTGCCGGATACGGTGACCGGCCGGGCGCCGAGCGAGAGGAAGCGCTCGCCGTCGACATCCGACTGGGCGACGACATGGGCGAGATTCTCGAACAGCGCCTCGGCGATGTTGGCGCGCTTCTTCCAGGATTTGTACGAACGGTCCGACAGCCTGCCATTGACCAGCACCTGCGGCACACGGCGTGCGCCGAGCTCCAGGATGGTCATCGGCCAGATCTCCGATTCGGCGATGATCGCCAGATCCGGCCGCCAATGGTCGAGGAAGCGGCTGACCGCCGGCTTGAGGTCGAGCGGCACATATTGGTGGATGATGCGGTCACCGAGCCGCTCGTCGGCAACCTGAGCGGAGGTGACAGTCCCCGTCGTCAGCACAATGTTGACGCCGTAGTCGAGGATGCTCTCGACCAACGGCACGACCGCGATTGTCTCGCCGACGCTCGCCGCATGGATCCAGATCACCGGCCCTTCGGGCCGCTCGCGCCCGGCGATGCCATAGCGCTCGCGCCGGCGAATTCGGTCCTCCTTGCCCCTGGAGGTGCGCCAGGCGACATAGGGCCCGATCAGCGGGTAGGCGGCTGCGCCTGCGAAACGATACGCCGTCAGGAAAGTGCGCGCCCAGCGCTCGCTCATTTTGAGCCATCCACGAGGCGGTAAGCCTCGGCGGTCGCGGCGTTGAGCGCGGCCGTGACCTCCTGGCGCTTGCGTCCCATTTCGGTCTCATCCGCATTGGCCGGAACGAACACCGGCGCTCCGACGATGATCGAGGAGCGGCCGAACGGCAGATTGATCGTGGTCTTGTCCCAGCTGCGCTCCAGCACCTTACGGCGGCTGGTGGCGATCGCGACAGGCAGGATCGGTCGGCCCGAAAGCCGTGCCAGGAGAACGATGCCAAGCCCCGCGTCGCGCGGCGTTCCATGGGGAATGTCAGCGATCATGGCAACGTTCTTGCCGGTGGCGAGTGACTTTTTCAGGGCAATCAATGCTTTGGCACCGCCCTTATCGCGACGCTTCGAGCTTTCGCGTCCGCCCGAGCCGCGCACCGCCTCGATGCCGAATTTTTCGAGCATCAGTGCGTTGAGCTCGGCATCGGCACTACGCGACACCATGGCGACCAGCGGCCGTCCGCTGGGATAGTAGGCCGGTGTCAGAAGATGCTGGCCGTGCCACAGCGCGATTATGATGGGTTCGAACTGCGAGTAGGCGCCGCCCGACATCTGCGCCGATCCGTCGACGACACAATTTGTCAGGCGGACAAGGCGAACGAACTGCGCAAACACGCTGGCGATGGCGTTCTTGGCGAATCGCGATTGCGCCAGCGGTTCGCGTATTTTGCGCCAGATTGTCTTCGAGCTGCCACCGCGGCGCCCTCTTACCGCGGACCTCGTGGCCGGCCCTTTCACGGCGTCATGATCCATCAATCTCAACCGGCAGGCTTGTTGTCGGGGTCGAGCAACCGGTGCAGGTGAACGACGAAATAACGCATGTGGGCATTGTCCACGCTGGCTTGGGCCTTGGCTTTCCACGCCGTTTGCGCGGATTGATAATCGGGATAGATGCCGACTATGTCGAGCGCGTCGAGATCACGGAATTCTGTCCCGCCCAGCGTCTTCAGTTCGCCGCCGAACACCAGGTGCAAAAGCTGCTTCTTTCCGTCTTCCGCGGTCATGTCGGTCCTTCACATATCGTGAGTTTATGACAGGTCTAGACCAAAGCCGCCGACTTTGGAACCATTGATGATATGTTCAGCCGTCCAGCCCTGCCACGACGCCGGAGAGCACGGCGAGCAGTTCGCCGCTGCCGGCAACCAGCGCGCCGTGGTGGATCACTTCGCCGGCATAGCGCGGCGCGCGGCCCTTCTGGTCGAGCAATGCGCCGCCGGCTTCGCGCAGGATGAGATCCGCCGCGGCGATGTCCCAGTCATGTGCGTTGGGTTTGACGAAGGTCGCGTCGAGCCTGCCATTGGCGACCATCGCCAGCCGGTAGGCGAGCGAGGGAATATAGGGCACGCGGCTCAGCCGGCCCTGCCATTCCGCCGGCATCAGGGCGATCAACGGCTTCGGGCCGCCAATTTCGACCATTGCTGCCGGGCGGCGCACGGCGATGCGACGGCCATTCAGGAACGCCCCCTCACCCGGCAGCGCCCAATAGGTCTGCTCCGTGGCTGGACATTCGAGCACGCCGGCAAGCGTGCGGCCGTCCTCGACCACCGCGACGCTGACGCACCAGGAGCGAAGGCCTTCGAGGAAGCCGCGCGTGCCGTCGATCGGATCGACGACGAAGGTGCGGCGGGCGGCAAGCCTTGCCGGATCGTCGGCCGTCTCCTCCGACAGCCAGCCATAGTCCGGCCGCGCTGCAAGCAAGGTTTCGCGCAGATAGGCGTCGGCGGCGTGATCGGCCTCGCTTACCGGCGAGGTGCCGCCCTTCATCCACACTTGCGGATTGTTGCCGAAATAGCGCATGGCGATGGCGCCCGCCTCGCGGGCGGCGTCGCGCAGCAGCGGCAGATCCTCGCGAGCCCGGGCGGAGGTGACCTGGTCAAGCTCCGGCAAGGGTCATGCCTTCGATCAGAAGCGTTGGTGCGGCGGTGCCGAAATTGCGATCGAGATCGCTCGCCGGAACCATGTTGAGGAACATGGTCTTCAGGTTCGAGGCGATGGTCACTTCCGCAACCGGATAGGCGAGCTCGCCATTCTCGATCCAGAAGCCGGAAGCGCCGCGGCTGTACTCGCCAGTCACCATATCGACGCCCTGGCCGAACACTTCGGTGACGTAAAAGCCTGATTTGAGCGACTTGATGAGGTCTTCGGGCGTCCGCTCGCCCGGCTCGATAGCGAGGTTGGTTGATGACGGCGAGACGGAGGAGCCGTTGCGCGAGCCGCGCCCGTTGGTGGTCAGCCCCAATTCCCGCGCGACCGAGGTCGACAGGAACCAGTGGTTCAAAACGCCCTTCTCAACCATGAGCAGCTTTTCGCCCTCGATGCCTTCGCCGTCGAACGGGCGCGATGCCTGGCCACGGAGCCGGAGCGGCTCGTCGGTGACGGTGATCGCCGCGGCCGCTACCTGCTTGCCCATCATATCGCGCAGAAAGCTGGTCTTGCGCGCGACGGACGCGCCGTTGATGGCGCCGGCGAGATGGCCGGCGATGCCGCGGGCGACGCGCGGATCGAACACCACGTCGACCGGCCCGGTCGCAGCCTTGCGCGCGCCGATGCGCCGCGCGGCGCGTTCGCCGGCCTTGCGGCCGATGTCTTCGGGTGCGGCCAGGTCGGAGAAATGCTGGCGCGAGGAGAATTCATAATCGCGCTCCATGCCGGTGCCCTCGCCGGCAATGACGCTGGTCGAGCGCGAAAAGCGGGACGCGACGTAGTGGCCGACAAAGCCGTGCGAGGTGGCGAGCACCAGCCCGCCAAGCCCGGCGCTGGCGCCGCTGCCGGCCGAATTGGTAACGCCCTTGACGGCAAGGGCCGCCGCTTCCGCGGCCAGCGCTGCTTCCTTCAACTGGTCGGCCGAAACTTCCGTCGCGTCGAACAGATCGAGGTCGCGCGGCTTCCTGACCAGCAGGGCCGGATCGGCGAGTCCCTGATAGGGATCTTCCGGCGAGACTTTCGCCATCGCCACGGCGCGCTCGGCTAGCGCTTTCGGGTCCGACGCCGCCGTCGCCGAGACGCTCGCCACCCGTTTACCGACGAAGACGCGCAGCGAGACATCCTCGCTCTCGGACGCCTCGGTGCCCTCGACCTTGCCAAGCCGCACCGACACGCCGGTCGAACGGCCGCGCACCGCAACCGCGTCGGCGGCGTCTGCGCCGGCCCGTTTGGCAGCCTCGACCAAGGCCGCAACCCGGTCGGTCAATTTCGCTGAGTCGAGCGTATCGGTCATGCGCATAGTCCTGTTTTCCCGCCTGACATAAGGGGCGGCCGCTGCGCACCATCTATTGTTCCGATGTGGCTTGTGCAATGGCAGAAGTGGCAAGCAGGATAGATCGGCCAGCAGACATCGGCTTAGGCAGCACGATCGAAGCGGTGCCTCAAAGGGCTGCTTCGCGCCAGGTTCGGACCTGGCCGATAGCCGTGCTCCGATCACATACCGACGTTCGATTGCGGTAACGCCTATGTCCTTTTCCACTCATGATCGGCACCTGCCCGAAACCATTAAATTTAGCAATTTCTTGTGTTTCCTTGGAACTTTGTAGCTTGCGTTCCATTTTCAACGGCATGCGAGACTCTGTGATCCAAAGCATCAGGACTGCGGTGAACGTGTCGCCGCCGCGGTACTCGCTGGTCCTTCCCATATTCAATGAAGAGCAGGTGCTGCCTCGACTGATCGAGCGGATCAGCTCCCTGATCTGCCGGTTGGATGGAGAGGCTGAGGCGATCTTCGTCGATGACGGAAGCCTTGATGGAAGCGTCGAATACCTTCGGAACGTGGTCGCCGTCGAGCCGCGCTTCCGACTGATCGAGCTTTCCCGCAATTTCGGCCACCAGGTCGCGATCACGGCCGGCATGGACGCTGCTGCGGGTGATGCCGTCATCGTCATGGATGCCGACCTGCAAGACCCGCCGGAGGTGGTTCTCGATCTGGTGGCGAAGTGGAAGGAAGGCTTCGAGATCGTCTATGCCCGCCGTGTCAAGCGTGAGGGCGAATCCTGGTTCAAGCGCTTGACGGCGAGCCTCTTCTACCGCCTGCTGGAGAAGATGACATCGGTCGACATCCCGCGCGACGTCGGCGATTTTCGCCTGGTCGGGCGCAAGGCTCTGGACACCTTCAAGCAAATGCCCGAACACGACCGCTTCGTCAGGGGCATGTTCGCCTGGATGGGGTTCAAGCAGACAGCGGTGCCTTTCGAACGTCCCGCGCGGGCCCTCGGCCAGACCAAATACCCATTCTGGAAGATGATGCACCTTGCCGTTCACGGCATCGTCAGCTTCTCCGAGAAGCCGCTGCGCATGGCGTTGTGGGGCGGATTGGCTATCTCCGCGCTTGCGGTGGTGTTCGGTGCTTACGCCATCTTCGCCTGGATTTTTGAAACCGGCGTCATTGCCGGCTGGACATCCACCGTGGTGATCGTGTCGCTTCTTTGCGGCATCAATCTTTTCATGACCGGCGTGGTCGGGCTCTATGTCGGCGGTATCCACGCCGAGGTGAAACGCCGTCCGCTTTACGTGATCGATCGGGTCGCCGGCTTCGACAGGGCCATGCGTGCCGCCACTACCGGTGAGAGCCGTCGACCGTTTCGAAAACCCAGGAACGGAGCGTCGGCTGATGGCCGAACTCTTCGACAGCTATAAATCAAATTATGGCGAGGCGGTCGCAGGATCCATCCGGTTTTCCGGACTCAGGCACGACTTCTTTCTGATCGCCAAGGCCGACCTGCTGCGGCGTCTCGTCGTTGAGCGAGGGCTTCGACAGGGCGGGGCTAATGTGCGGGCGCTGGATGTCGGCTGCGGTGTCGGATCGCTCCACCCGTATCTCGAAAACGTCTTCGAGAGCCTGGATGGCTGCGACGTCTCGGAGGAATCGATCCTGCGCGCCGGCCAGGACAATCCACGTGTGAGCTACAGAGCCTGCACCACGCCGAGCCTGCCTTATGAGGACGAGGCGTTCGATCTGGCATTCGCCAGTTGCGTCGTCCATCACGTTCCGCCCGCCTCCTGGTGCGATTTCTTCCGGGAAATGCGGCGCGTCGTGCGGCCGGGCGGCGTCGCCTGCATCATCGAGCACAATCCCTATAATCCGCTGACGCGTCTTGCGGTGTTCCGGTGTCCGTTCGATCAGGATGCGGTCTTGCTCAACGCTGCCAAAGCAAGGTCTCTTTTTCAGGAGACGGGCTTCAGGGATATCCGATCCGAGCACTTCCTGCTGCTGCCGTCGGCCAGGCCCTTTGCCAGAAGGCTCGAGCGCCTGCTCGCGCGCCTACCGCTCGGAGCCCAGTATGCGTGCAGTGCGCATGTCTGAGGACCGTTCGACCGCCGGCGCCGGGCTGAAGCTGCTGGCGCGCTTCGGGTTGGTCGGCATCGCCGCGACGATCCTGTACGCCGTCTTGGCTATCGCTTTGGTCAAATCGGAATGGATCGGCTTCTCGCCTGTCCAAGCGTCGCTTGCGGCTTACGCCGCGGCCGCCGTGTTTTCGTATCTCGCCCACAAATCAATAACCTTCATGTCGAACGGATCGCATCGATCGGAAGCTGCGCGTTTTCTCCTGCTGACGTCGATAGGTTTCGCCGTGGCTTACGCGGCGCCGGCGCTTTTGACGGCGAAACTCGGCCTGCCGCCCATCATTGCCACTCTGGTTACATGCCTGCTTATTCCGGCGGTCAATCTGCTCATGCTCGACCGATGGGTTTTTGCGCAGCGTAGACTCGGCCAGCAAGGCGACCGCTCTACCTAAGCGCGTCGCGTTTGAATGGATTCAGGCGACGCGCCTAAGTTCTTGTTTTTATGCATGTCGTTATCGCAAAACCGCTGCGCACTTTTGCGCGACATGCATTAATCCATCTCAATGGCATCCAGCCGGAACGACACCAGCTTGATGGAGCGCTTATAGATGTTGCTGGCGGCCGGAGTTGGCGGAATGCCGTCGAGATAGTCGAAGGCAATTTCGAGTGTATCGGCCTTGCCGAGCGCCGCCGGTGGAATGACGAACGAGACCATTCGTGGTTCTTTGCCGGACAGCGTCACCGCATGCGCCCGAACACCGTTCACCGAGATCACCACCCTCTGCGTGATCTGTGGAGGACGAATGACGGCGGCCATTTGCAGCGTGGCTGTCAGTTCGTTGCGCATCGGCGGTATCTTCACGCGAAGCCGCGAGGTCTCGCCTAGGGAATGGGTGCCGTCGGCAACGGGTCCCGACCAGCCGCAGACCTTTATACTGGCTGCCTGTTTGGCGCCGTCGTTCCGGAACGATACCGTCTGGCCAAATGTGTAGCTGCCAACGGCATCGCGATTGAGGCAGGTCGTCGTCCGATCGATGTAATAGGCGCGATAGTCGGCGTTGACGTTTGGATTGAGAGCAAGCGCAAGGATGAGGATCTCGGACCCGGCCAGAACCGCCGCGAGCGCGTAGCCGCCGAGTGAGGCGGCGCGTCTGTAAGGCCCCAGAGTGTCAGACCAGGGCAAGGTAGCCTCCGATCCACGCCACCGTCGTGAAATAACAGGCGCCGAGGAAGACAACCAAAGCTGTGAGCCAAATAAGCCTTGACGCCGACAACAGGACGGCGAGCATCATTGTCAGAGGCGCAAGCCCAATGACGTATCTGACCATCGAGGCCAGGTTGGTGATCAGTGGCAGGATGATGCAGAGCGCGCAGAAGAGTGCCGCGCCATATTGCTTGCGAGCAGCCAGAACGGCCGACAGCGCCAATCCGCTGATCGCGGCCAGCGCGCTCCATTGCGGCGCCGTGGGCAGCCATCCAGTGATCGGAACGGCGGAGAGCCCGTCCCATAAAAAGACGAGTGGGTTGCCGGCCACCCGTCCAAACGCGCGCTGGATGTGCAAGAACGCAAAGCCGTCTCCGACGGTGAGGTACAGGAACAGGATGTAAGCGAACAAACCGGCGGGCGAGATGAAGATAGCGACCAGCAGGTCCGGTCGGCCAAGTACCCAGCGCGGGAAAGACAGCGTCGATCCACCCTGCTCGCGGTGCTCCCTGAACATTTGAATGACGGTCGCAAATACGACGAAAACCCCGACCAGCCGCGTCGCCGACAGGAGCGCGGATGAAACGCCCGCGGCGAGATAGCTGGAGCGTTTGAGCGCCAGAAAAACGCAGGAGGTCAGGAGCACGAAAAGCGGTTCACTCAGGAAGGTCGTGAAGTGAAACGAGAATGGGCCGCTGAGCAGAAACGCGCAATACAGCACATAGGCGCGCATGTTCTTCTCGAGCAGCGGCCACGCCACCAGACAGGCGGCGTAGCTGCAAACAATGGAGGTGATGGTGGCGACCAGTATCGTCTGGAAAGGGAAAACAGACCGGGTCGCCGCCACCAGAATCGGGTAGAGTGGGAAGAAGCCCCAGCGACCGACATTGCTGTGGTGTGGAATGGGAAAGCGCTCATAACCCTGTTCGCTGATGTCAATATACCAGGCGCAATCCCAGCGGCAGAGCGCGCGGGCATAAGCGGCGAAACCTGGTTCCTCGGATACAGAAGCGAATGCTGCATAGCGAATGGCCAGTCCGCTGATCACGAACAGCAATGGCACCGCCACGACGGTCAGGACCATGGCGCGAGCGTCAACGCTCGCACGCGCGACATTTTCGAGCGCCAAACTCTGCCTCCACCCATTCGAGTGGCTGGCGCCACTCTCCCCTCTAAACTAGCGCCGCCGGGGCAAATTCAAGACATCCCTCTCGGCGGCGGCATCATGTCGTCCCCCGGATCACGAGTCTCTCAGCCAGACAAGCATCTCGCCGGGATCGCGGTTGTCCCAGGCAAAATAGGGCACGGCGGTGACTTTTGCTTCCTCAACCGCCGGCGGTTGGGTGTGGTACAGTCCGTCTTCCCAGTTTTCAAAGGCCTCTTTTTTGGCGACGGCCGAGAGCGTGACGACGCCGCCCAAAAGGTTGGGCTCCTCACGCGCCTCGATGTCTGCCGTGCGTGGCAAGGCGATGCGGTGCAACTGGCCGGCATTGTCGGTCTCCTCGACGCAATAGATCAGCGGACCGCGGGCAAGCGCGACGCGGCCGATGTCCTGCCGCACCTCCGGGTTGGCGTAGAGGCGGTCGACAGCCATTTCGAGATCGAGCTCGACCTGGTCGCTCTTGCGCCATTCGCGGCGGATCGCGGCATAGCCGTCGCTGGTTACATCATCCAGATCGACCGCCTCCCCGTTCACCTTGAGCGCCGCGTTGCGGCACCAGGCCGGCAGGCGCAGGTGCAAGGTGAACTCGGTCGGCGCCTCCGGTTCGACGCCGATCGAGACTGCCCCGTCCCACGGATAGTTGCTGGCCTGGGTCAGTTCTATGTGCCGGCCCGCGATATCGAAACGAGCCGTGCTGTTTCCATAGAGATGGACGGCCAGTGCATCGTCGGACAGACTGTAAAAATAGCTGCCGATCGAGGCGACCATGCGGCCGATGTTGGGTGGGCAGCACGGGCAGCGATGCCATTTCCAGCGATTGTGCTTCCCCCGGCTTTCCAGCGGATTTTCGTAGAAGAACAGCGAGCCGTCGAGCGACAGGCCCGAAATGGAGCCGTTGTAGAGCGCCCGCTCCATCATGTCGGCATAGCGCGCATTGGGGCCCATGCCGAGCATGCGGCTTGCCCAGAACACCAGGCCGACCGACGCGCAGGTCTCGGCATAGGCGGTTTCATTGGGCAGATCGTAGTCTGATGTAAAACCCTCATTGTGCGACGACGGCCCGATGCCGCCGGTAACGTAGAGGTTCTTGGTCGTGAGATCGTCCCACAGCCGGTCGAGCGCCACCCGCAGCGTGTCGTCGCCATATTCGGTCGCGACGTCGGCCATGCCGGAAAAGAGATACATCGCACGCACGGCATGGCCGACGACCTTGTCCTGTTCGCGCACCGGCTTGTGCGACTGGCTGTATTCGTAGGTCTTGAAATGATAGGCCTTAGGATCCGCACCGCGGGCACGCGCCTCCTCGTCGAAATAATGCGGCTCAAGGCCGCGCTGGTCGATGAAGTATTTGGCGAGGTCCATATACTTTTGCTCGCCGGTGACCCGCGCGAGCTTGACCAGTGCCAGCTCGATCTCCTCGTGGCCGCAATAGCCCTTCCTCTTGCCGGGCTCGGGACCGAACGTCTCGGCGATGTGGTCGGCATAGCGGCACATGATGTCGAGCAGCTTGCGTTTTCCCGTGGCCTGGTAATAGGCGACCGCGCCTTCGATCAGATGGCCGGCGCAATATAGCTCATGGCAATCGCGCAGATTGGTCCAGCGTAGGCCGGGCTGGATGCGCTGGTACCAGCTCGACAGATAGCCGTCGGGCTGCTGCAGCTTGCCGTACATGTCGATGACGGCGTCGATCTTCTTCTCCAGCGCGTCATTGCGGCGGCGATACAGCGAATAGGCGGCGGTCTCGATGGTCTTGCCCCAATCGCTGTCCCAGAACATCTGGGTGGTCACCGTCGATCCGGTGAACTCGTTGCCGGCGGCGGCTGCCTCGTCCGGCGAGGGTGAGTGGAACGGAATGACGACGCCGGGCGATGGCCGGTCCGGATCGATCTGCTCGAGCATGCGCGCCTCGACGCAGCGGTCATAGAGGATGTCGGCGGTCCTGGTGGCGACGGCATCGACACGGTCGCCCCAGAAGCCTCTGATATCGACCTGCGGCACCGGCAGCGGACGGAAGGCGAGTTTTGGCTTGCCCGACTTACCGGTTTGGCCCGGCGTGGTGCCCTGACTGGCGGATTGCGATGCGGTCATCAATTTACTCCGGTTCGATTCGATTGGTCACTTCACGGCCCCTGCCATGAGGCCGCGGATGTAGAAGCGCTGCAGCAGCAGGAAGAGCACCAGGCATGGCACCATCATCACGGTGACGCCGGCCTGCACCGCGCCCCAGTCGATGGCGCCGAAGCGGCCCGACTGCAGCGCCGTCATCATGATCGGCAGCGTGAATTTGGACTGGTCCGTCATCAGCACCAGCGCCGCCAGAAATTCGTTCCATGCGCCGAGGAACGCGAACAGCGCGATGGTGACGATGCCCGGCCAGACCAGCGGCAGCATCACCTGCAGCAGCATGGTGACGTTGTTGGCGCCGTCCATGCGGGCGGCTTCCTCGATCTCGCGCGGAACCGCGTCGAAGGCGTTGCGCATCATGAAGATCGAGAACGGCAGCTGCAGCGTGACATAGACGCAGACCAGCCCGGTCAGCGTGTTGTGCAGGCCGATCTTGGTCAGCACCAGGAAGATCGGCGTCAGGATCGACTGGAACGGGATCATGATCGTCGACAGGATGAGGACGAAGAGCAGGTTCTTCAGCGGAAAGCGGAAGCGCGAGAAGCCGTAGCCGGCCAGCACGCTGACGATCACCGACAGCACCACCGTCATCACCGAAACGTAGATGCTGTTTTGCGCCGGCAGCCACAGGCCGTCGCCGAACGTATTGAGCGTGGCATAGTTCTCGACCGAAAAGCCCGTCGTCGGCCATGGCGGCAGCGGCGGCTGGCGCGATTCCTGCGCCGGCTTGAAGGCCGAAAGCACGGTCCAGACGATCGGCGCCAGGAACAGCAGCGAGGCGATGATGCCCGTCGAGTGCTCGGCAATCTGCATGCCGATGCGGCGTTTGCGGCTCCTTGCCTGCGCCATCAGTCAACGCCCTCCGGTTGGCGCAGCAGCCGCAGCTGGATCAGGCTGAGCGCGACGAGGATGACCAGCAGGATCATCGACAGGGCGGCGCCGTAGCCGAGCTTGAACGAAACGAATGACTGGTTGAAAATCCAGTAGACGGCGGTCAGCGTCTGGTTGCGCGGCCCGCCGCGCAGGATGATGTAGAACTGGTCGAAGGCGAGCACCGAGCCGGCAACCGACAGGATCAGCGCCAGCGCCAGCGTGCGGCGCATCAGCGGCAGGGTGATGGCGCGAAACCGCGCCAGCGGCCCTGCCCCGTCGATCATCGCCGCCTCCTGCAGATCCGGCGGGATCGATTGCAGGCCGGTCATCAGGATGATCATGGTGAAGCCCGCCACCTTCCAGACGACCATCGCGATGATCGACCAGAACGCCGGCTGGAACGTCGCCAGCAGATTGACCTTCTTCTCGGTCAGGCCGAGCTCGAAGGCGGCCGGGCTGAACAGGCCGGAATCGACATTGAGCAGCCACGACCAGAGCAGGCTGGCCGAGGCGAAACCGATGACCGCCGGCATGAAGAAGGATGTCCGGTAGAAGCCGGTCAGCGGCCGCGGCCTTTCGATGAACAGCGCCAGCGGAAAGGCGACGGCGAAGATCGCGATCGTCACCACCACCGTGTAATAGCCGGTGAAGCGCAGCGCATTCCAGAACCTGGTATCGCGCAAGATCGCCCAGTAATTATCGAGGCCGATGAAGGAGTGCGCGCCCATCAGCGGCCAGTTGTGCAGCGACATCCACGCCGTCATGCAAAGCGGGATGATGAAGAAGACGACGACAAGTGCGACGGCCGGCGCGACATAGAGCAGGCCGATCCACTGCCGGCGGCCGGCGCCGACCAGTTTGCGGCGACGCGCTGGGGTGGAAATTGCTGCGATGGAGGTCATGCGCGGTTCTTGCGGTTGAATGGTTGCAAATGTCCGGCCACCCGCTCCAAGGCAATCGTTTGGGGTTTGCGCTGCCCCTCATCGCCCTGCCGGGCACTTCTCCCCGTATAGTGACGGGGAGAAGGATGCCTTCGCAAAGGATTTCGCCAGCATCCAGCGTTGCAGAAAGGGTACCGAGGTCGCGGCCAGCCCCTTCTCCCCGTCACTATACGGGGAGAAGGTGCCGGCAGGCGGATGAGGGGCAGCGCCGACATTGACAATTGGTCTTCCAACATGAGTTAGAGGCGGTCTTTTGCCAGATGCAAATGTCCGACCGCCTGCCCAGGGAGACAGGCTGACGGCCGGACCGGCGCCAGTTACTGCTGCGGCGCCGAATCTATGATCGACTGCATAGTTTCCTGCGCGTTGGCGATGGCGCCATCGACGTCTTCGCCGAAGAAAACCTCGTTGACCATCTGGTTCCACGGACCGTTGGCGGAGTTGATCAGGTCATTGAACACCACCGAATAGGGCGTGCGGCCCTTGGCCATGGCCTCTGCGGCGACCTTGTAGCGCGGGTCGAGGTCTTTCAGCGCCTCGTTGGCGATGTCGCCGCGCACGGGAAGGCTGCCGTATTTCGCCAGGATGGTCTGGCCCTCCAGCGAGTAGGCGAAATCGAGGAACTCCTTCACCACCGCGACCTTCGTGGTGCCCTTGGTGACGACGAAATTGTCACCGCCGGCAAAGGACGACCAGCCGCCATCCTTGCCCGGCAGGAAGGTGACGCCATAGTCGATGTCGGGATACTGGGTGTTCAGCGCGCCGATGGCGAAGGCGCCGGACGGCGAGATGCCGATATTGCCGGCGGCAAACGCAGCAAAGAAGTTGGAGCCGGTGTCGGTCTGCGCGCCTGCCGGCACCAGATCCTTCTTGACCATCGAGCGGTAGAGATCGATGGCGCCGCGCAACTGCGGGCTGTCGAGCGTCGCCTTCGAGCCGTCCTCGGTGAGGATGTCGCCGCCCGAGGCCCAGATCAGCGGCGTGAAGGTGAAGATGTTGCAGCCGCCGCAATTGCCGGAGAAATAGAACCCCTTGGTGTCGCCGCCGAGCGCGTTGACCTTCTCGGCATAGGCTTCGATCTCGGCCCAGTTGGTCGGGCCTTTTTCAGGGTCGAGGCCGGCCTGCTTGAACAGTTTTTTGTTCCAGATCAGCACCGAGCTATCGGCGGAGAACGGCAGCCCGTAGATGCGGTCCTTATAGGTGCCGGTCTTGACGTGCGCCGGCGACAGGCTGTTGAAATAGGGCAGCGATTTCGCCCAGTCGGTGATGTCTTCCAGCTGGCCGGCGGCAGCGAAGGACGGCGTGTAGATCAGGTCGAGCGACAGCGCATCGGGCGCTGTGCCGCCGGCGGCGGCAGCGCCATATTTCGGGATGATCTCGGCATTGGGGATGATGTCCAGCTTGATCTGGTTCTCATGTCCCTTGTTGAAGGCATCGACGATGCGCGGCATGAAGTTCGAGCCGTCGGCGCGAACCCAGATGTTGGCGGTCTCGGCGGCGGCCGGCCCGACTGTTGCCAGCGTGGAAAAAATGCTCGCGGCAAGGGCGAGCCCGGTAATGATGGTCCTCATGTTCTCCTCCTCATGGTTCTGTTTCCTGCGGCCGCGCTCCCAAGCGGTGACGATCAGTACGGCCCGTTTCGTTTAGCCATCCGGCGGACGGCCGCATGACTGACGCACCACCAGCCGGCACGGCAGTTTTCGGATGCCCGGCTCGGCGGGCTCACCGCCGACGAGCGAAAGCAAAGTGAGGCCGGCCTCGCGCCCGAGTGCCGCCAGGTTCATGTCGACGGAGGTCAGCGGCGGGCGGGTTGCCTCGGCCACGATCTGCCAATTGTCGAAACCGATGACGCCGACATCGTCTGGCACATCAAGCCCGCGCTCGCGCAGCGCGTCGATGACGCCGCGCGCGATCTGGTCGTTACCGCAGAAGACAGCATCGGGCTTTTCGCCCTCGCCGTCGCCGTCGAAGAGCTTGTTCACCGCCTCGTGACCCCACGCTTCCGACCACGATCCGAGCAATGGTTCCATGACCGGCAAGCCTTTCTCGGTCAGCACGTCACGATAGGCCTGGGCCCGCGCGTGCACCACCGCAAAACTCGCCGGCCCGGTGACATGGGCGATGCGGCGCCGCCCGAGCCGCCAAAAGTGCTCGACCGCCAGGCGCGCGCCGCCGGCATCATCAGACACGAAAGCGATGGCTCCGGGATCGGGCTGGGTGAAGGCGTAAATCGTGGGGATGCCGAGATTGGACAGGTCGACCGGCAGATGGCGATCGATGCGCTTGCCGGTGGCGATGATGCCGTCGACGCGCTTGTCGAGCATGGCATCGACATGGAGCTGGCCGAGGCGCTGGTCATCCTCGACATTGCACAAAAACACCGAGACGCCCTTGTCGACCAGCGCATCCGAAATGCCCGACATGACCGGCAGCGAAAAGCGGCCATAGGTGTCGTTGGTCAAGAGCCCGACGGTGAAGCTGCGCCGACGCAACAGGCTCTGCGCCAGGCTGTTCGGGCGAAAGCCAAGACGCTGCGCCGTCTCGCGAATACGCTCGCGCGTCTCGGCCGTCATCCGCCCCTGCCCGTTCAGCGCTTTTGAGGCCGTGGCGACGCTGACGCCGGCAAGGGCTGCCACCTCACGGAGGGTGACTGGCTGCCTGGCGGGCGCTGGCGCGGCGTCGGAGGACATGTTTCGGGTATCGGCCTTCAATTTTGGGAAAAGCTTTTCTGTTATGGGCCTGTGGCGTGTCGAATAGGTGGGTCGGCGGAACGCTGTGGGCTTGGGAAAAGGTTTTCTCAAAGGGAGATTAGGACAAAGATGCGGGTAAGGCAAGTGGGATGGTGCGGCCGCCCGTGCTGGCTCGCGTGGAGTGTGCGAAGGGCTACAGCCTCTCCGGCGTTGCAAGTTGCGGACAACATCAGGCGTTGGAACGCTCAAACAAGCCACGCTGGCAGTCGATGAAAGCGTTTCGAACTATAGGCACCCCGCCCAATCGCGCGGCAGCCTCCATGACATTGGCATAGCGCAGTTCAAGCAGGCGCGGCAGCTTCTCCTGATCCAGCTCGTCGACGCCCTGTTTCACATACTGACCCAGGACGAAATCCAGAAAGACCGCCAGTTCACCGTTATAGTCGCTTAGCAAGACGGGCTTCCGGTCGGCGACCCGATCGGCCCGGCTTACAGGCGGTAGGGCAAAAGCCACATAGGCCAGCACATCGAAGATATCGCTGTCTGGCGCGTCGATAACTCTCGCCATCTCCTTCAGTGTCTCTATCCCGAACCCGCGTTCAGCTAATCCTTGGAGCAGCGCCTTGCGCGTCTGTGGTGCCCCCCAAAGTCGCCGCAGTTCGTCCTCATCCCTGAACAGTTCCGGCGCCTTGCCGAAGAGACTTTCGATGAATTCGGCAGCCGACAACGGCCGCCCATCCGGACCCCAGAAGCTGGTGGCGCTGATGTGCTGGATCGACCGCGCCTTGCCGTCGGCCAGCATGATAACCACCTTCGCCGGTCGCTCTTCAGGCTCCTCGCGCTCCTTCGGCGGTTTGGATGGATCAGGCTCGGGCGGTGGCCCTTTGGGTTCCACAGCAACGGGCTCTAACGGTTCACCATCCCATTCGGGGTCGAGGAAATGCTGGTAGGCTTCCTCGAAATCATGGATGGTGAAATACTCCTTGCCGTCGAACAGCCGCGTACCCCGTCCAACGATCTGCTTGAACTCGATCATGCTGTTCACGGGCCGCAAGAGCACGATATTGCGCACATTGCGCGCGTCCACGCCCGTCGACAGCTTCTGCGACGTGGTCAGTACGGTTGGAATGGTCTTTTCGTTGTCCTGGAACTGACGTAGCCAGTGCTCTCCCATCGCTCCGTCGTCGGCTGTCACCCGCTCGCAATAGTGCGGATCCGCGCTGTCCTTAATCTGGTTGATCAGATTTCGCACAGCCGCCGCGTGATCCTGGGTAGCGCAGAACACCAGCGTCTTCTGCCGCTGATCGATCTCTTTCATGAAGACTTCGACCCGATATTTTTCGCGGGCTTCGATCTCAATGATCCGGTTGAAGTCCTTGGAAGTGTAGCGCCGATCCTCTTCAGCGAAACCGCTCACGACGGTATCATCCGAAGTCCAGACATAGTTATCCAGCGTCGTCTTGTGCTGGCGCACCTTGAACGGTGTCAGGAAACCGTCCTCGATCCCTTCGCGCAACGAGTAGGTATAAACCGGCTTGCCAAAATAGGCATAGGTGTCGCGGTTCTCATCCCGCCGCAGCGGCGTCGCCGTCAGGCCCAACTGAACCGCCGGCGCGAAGTACTCCAGAATCGCCCGCCACTCGCCCTCGGCGTTCGCGCCGCCACGATGGCATTCATCGATGATGATGAAGTCGAAGAAGTCGGGTGGATAATCGCCGAAATACGCCTCCTCCCGACCCAGAGCGTCGGTCTTCCCGCTGGTAAAGGTCTGGAAGATAGTAAAGAAGACACTGCCATTCTTGGGCACGCGGCCCTTCTTGCGGATAGCGTCCGGCTTGATGCGCACCAGGGCGTCGTCAGGAAATGCCGAGAAGGCGTTGTAGGCCTGATCCGCCAGGATGTTGCGATCAGCGAGGAACAGGATGCGCGGCCGCCGCGTCGGCTCACCCGCGAGGCTCCATCGCGCATGAAACAATTTCCAAGCCAGTTGAAAGGAAATGAAGGTCTTGCCCGTCCCGGTCGCCAGTGTCAGCAGAACCCGTTTCCGCCCTTCAGCCAGCACGTCCAGCACCGCCTGCACGGCGTTCACCTGATAGTATCGAGCCGGCTGGCTGCCACCCCTCTCCTCGAATGGCACAGCTGCGAAGGCGTCGCGCCACGCATTCTCTTCGGCGAAGGTCATGGCCCAGAGGGCATCGGGCGTGGGCCAGTTCGCGACTGGACCTTCCTTTCCCGTCTCCATATCTACTCGATAGACGCCGTTCCCGTCGCTTGAATAGGCCCACCGGGTCTTCAGCTTGTCGGCATAGACCTTGGCCTGCCCTAGTCCGGCGGTAACACCCTTGCCCTTCGCCTTGGCCTCAACCGCCGCCAGCTTGCGCCCGCGATAGGTCAGCACATAATCGGCCGTAGTCGCCTCGCCTCGCTGGCCGGCACCCAGAATGCGCCCCGGGCAGATCATCTCCCGCCGCACCCGGCTGCCCTCAACCACGCCCCAACCGGCCGCCTTGAGGGCAGGATCGATCAGTTCGGCGCGGGTCTCGGATTCGTTCACAGCAGTTTCGGTTGAAGATGCGCGACCCGCTTCGCGCTGCCGTCGGGAACAATGCCCAGTTTGCGGATCAACCGGATAGCATCCCGGAATTTCGCTTCAGGAATTTTCAACTTATCTGGGTGCCAGTCTTCGCGGGCCTCCCGCAGAATCGCGTTATCGGTAACGTTACGACCGTCCAGAATGAGGTTGTTCCACGCCGCGTGCACGGTGGCCAGCACTTCGGCCTGTTCGGAATCAAGTGGCAGGATGAGGTCGGCTATCCGTTGGACTTTGCCTTCTATTGGCTTGAGGGCGGACCTCGCTGCCGCCAACATCTTGTTGTGGTTCGCGAGCTTTTTGAAATCATAGCCGCCGCCAGGTCGTTCGACGAACTCGAAGAAGCCATGGCGTCTAGCCCAAGTTTCTGCCTTCAGCATATGGGCGAAGTCGTTTGGGCCTGCCGTATCCTTTCGGGGTGCCCGGCCGAGTTCAACGCCGCAAACGCTCTCGATCAGATGCAAGGCCTTCTGCGCTTTCACATGTCCGAACGTCTTTTCTCGCCTTGCTGCTTCATGACGCTGGTGCAAAAACGCAAGCACATTCGCCACCTGCTCGGAGGTCGCAAAGACGTTGTCGTTGGCTGGCTTCGCGGAGACCTTTGCGGTCGTCGTCAACTCGCCAGAAAAAGCCCGTGCGAGCAGGGATTGCTTGAATTCGGCGAGGGTGGCGAGTTTGCGATCGGAGATGCTCACCAATTCAGCGAGCTCAGCCATAACGCGACCTACACGCTCCACCACAAGCCGTTGGTGCGAGAGGGGGAGAACCGGAACTGGCAAATTGCGGAGATCTGCTATGTTAATCCCGACGTAGGCAGCTCCAGTCCTCATACCCGTAACCCATGCTTGACTCGTGTCGGTACCGATCCAATAGGCCAGATATTTAGGATCAATGATCGCAGGATCGGCCGGCACCACGGCCACTTCCCGGGAAACGTTCCAGCCGACCATATCCTGTGGAACAACCGCAACGCCTCCTAGCGTACCTCGGACATTTACTAATACTTCGCCGCCACGCAGCACCGTTCGCTTGTATTCGTTGGAAAGCGACGCATCTATCAGTTTAACGCCTCTGGTATCGATGTTAAGCCACCGCACATTGCTTGTTCGAAGACACGGAACTCCGTCAGTTTTCGGATCGCCAAGCTTAACGACACCGTAAGTAATTACCCTGTCGGGCACGCAAAGGTCCTCAAGCAGCATTCTAGGATAGGTGGCGGCCGAAGACGCCAACTGATGCTCAAGGCAGGTTCGCTGAAGTGCTAACGCGTTTGCCACGTTTTTCTCAGCATTCGCCGTCGCAGCGTCGATCCCCTCGAACGCCTCATCCAAAATGGCGACGATGCGCTCTTGCTCCGGCAACGGCGGTTGGGGCAAAGCTAGGGAAGCGACAAACGGCAGCTTCACACCTTGGACCGTGGCGCCAGTGCCTTTGGCCTCGATCAAGTGAGCGACGCTCTTCAACCACCAGAATAGATATCGGGACGAAAGCTTGTCCGGATCGCGCGGGATCACTCCACGAAGATCCTGATTTATCGCGGTCGGCCGCCTGACTATACACACCTTTCCGAGCCCGACGCGCGTAGCGATTACGACAGCCCCAGCCGGCAGTATGTTAGTCGTACTGGCGCGAACGGCGTCCGACGTGATTGAGAACTCTGTTACAGAGATTACATCTGATCTCATATCCCGAACGGTCGCCCACGGTATGTCGCCCGTATAGAACAGAGCATTATCTTTGGAAGGCGTTCCGCCGCCAATGAGGTCGCATACGGATCCCAGCGGGACTGTCGGCACGCTCACAGCAGCGCCCTTACACGATTAAGTATCTGAGAGCTTTCTGCATCCAGCGCAGCGATCTCGGCCAGAATAGTCTCCGGGGAACGCAACTCGGCTGCCCCTGGCGCATTAGGGTTGTTGGGCGATAGATCCAAACTCTGCTGATTTACGTCGGCAGTTTCGACTACCCAACTCCTTGCTCCCGTCTCGAAACCCGCCTGCATCGCCACAAACTCGGCCATATCGGTGTCGTTCAGGGCGTTTGTCTTCCCAAGGTTTCGCCCGGGATCGAGCTGGTAGAACCACGTCCGCCGGGTCGGCCGTCCCTTTTCGAAGAACAATACAACCGTCTTCACACCCGCGCCCTGGAAGGTACCGCCGGGCATGTCCAGCACCGTGTGTAGGTCGCATGTCTCCAGCAACTCGCGCCGCAGCGCCGTCGCTGCTCCGTCTAAGTTAGACAGAAAGGTGTTCTTGATGACGATCGCGGCGCGCCCACCAGCGCGCAGGCTGCGCATGAAGTGCTGCAGGAAGAGATAAGCCGTCTCGCTAGAGCGGATGAGGAAATTCTGTTGCACCTCCGCCCGCTCGCCGCCGCCGAACGGCGGGTTGGCGAGCACCACATCGAATTTGTCCCGCTCCTGCAGATCCATGACATTTTCAGCCAAGGTGTTGGTGTGCAACACGTTCGGCGCATCGATCCCGTGCAGGATCATGTTCATGATGGCTATGACGTAGGCGAGGCTCTTCTTCTCCTTGCCGTAGAAGGTGCGTCGCTGCAATATCTCCCGATCTGCGGTGCTGCTCTGCGCCATCGGCAGCTGAGGCAGAGCCAAGTAGAATGCTGGGGGCCCGATTAATGGTCAACCATCCACCCGATTGCTGCGTTTGGCCTTGGCCGCATCGCCCTGCGCCTCGATCGCCTTCTCGATCGCGCGCTTCTACAGCACCCGCCCCTCCCCGCTTCAACCCATCCGCTGCCCAGCCGCAACCAGCATCTCGACAAACCTAGTCACCTTGGGCGGCCGGAAGCGCGCGGCGGGGTAGACGGTGTAGATGCCTCCGGAGGGCAGCTGCCATTCGGGCAGGATCTGGACGAGCCGCCCTGCGGCCAGCTCGTCCCGCAACAAGAAATCCGGCAGCACCGACAGGCCGGCGCCGGCGCGGACGGCGGCCAGCACGGCCGGTGTCGCGTCGATGGCGATCGTTGCCTGCATGCGCACGGTTTGCTCGGCGTCGCCGTGCGAAAATTGCCATAGCAGCGGTTCGCGCAGCGCCATGTTGGCGACGAAGGGCAGTCCGGCAAGGTCTTGCGGTTCGCCAGCCGTGAACCGGCCGGCAAACTCGGCGCCGCACACCATGAACTGCCTGAACGTGCCGACCCGCCGCGCCTGCAGGCTGGAATCGGCCAGCCAACCGACGCGGATCGCCACGTCCATTCCACCGGAAGCCAGGTCGATGGTCTCGTCGCCCAGCGTCAGTTCCACCCGGCAGGCGGGATAGCGCGCGCTGAAGGCGGTAACCACCGGCACCACTGCCGACGTGCCGTAGTCGTTGGGCGCCGCGATGCGCAGCGTGCCGGTCGGCTCGGCGGCGGCTTGCGCGAGCTCGTCAAAGGCGTCCTCGGCCTGCTGCAGGACTTGTAGGCAGCGGGCATGGAATGTCCGGCCGGCCTCGGTCGGATGGACGCGCCGCGTCGTGCGGATCAGCAGCGTCGTTTCGACGTCGCGCTCCAGCCGCGCCACCTGCTGGCTGACCACCGCCTTGGTGATGCCCAGCCGCTCGGCAGCCCGCGTGAAGGAGCCGGCGTCGACCACCGCAGCGAAATAGGCCAGCCGGTTCAGGTTCATGCGTGGCTCATGGCAGGTACGACCTCATTGTCAGGCAATGGCATACATTACGTCTATTTTGTTGGCCTTCAATACGCATTCCACCTTTGCCATCTTCCGGATCAAGGCTGCGCGGGAGATGCGCCGCCGGAATTCCGCATTCGAGCCCCAGGAGACATCCATGTTCACACGGAGAGCCATCATGAAAACCACCCTCGCCGCCGGCGCCGCTGCCGTCTTTGCTCCCGCTGGGCTTGGCCATGCAGCCGCAGGGCTTTCCTGGAAACATTTTCCTGCCGGGGAAAACGGCTTCTTTCGCGCCCCCGTGCTGATCACCGGCGCCTCCGAGGCGCTGCTAATCGACGGCGGTTTCACCTACTCCGACGGCCGCGCCGTGGCCGAGGCGGTCAAGGCGACGGGCAAGACGCTCACCACCATCTATGTCAGCCAGTCCGACCCGGACTATTATTTCGGCCTCAAGCCGATCAAGGACGCGTTCCCGCAGGCACGGGTGATCGCCGCAGCCGAGACGGTGGCCGCCATCAACGGCAGCGTCGACAAGAAAATCGCCGTCTGGGGGCCGCAGCTCAAAGGGAATGGCCCGCAGGCGCTCGCCGATGTCGTCATCCCCGAAGTGTTCGACGGCAAGACGCTCACCGTCGATGGCGAGACCATCGAGATCGTCGATGCGGAAGGCCTCGCCAACCGGCGCTATCTCTCAGTTCCGTCGCTGAATGCGGTGTTCGGCGGGGTGATGATCTTTTCGGGCGTGCATGTCTGGACCGCCGACACGTCGAGCAAGGAACAGCGCGCCGCCTGGCTCGCCAATCTCGACAAGATCGCGGCCGCCAAGCCTGAAATCGTCGTGCCCGGCCACATGACGCCGCAGGCCGCCACCGACCTGTCGGGCGTCGAGCACACCAAAACCTATCTCATTGCCTTCGAGGAAGAACTGGCAAAGGCCAAGGACGCGGCCGCGCTCAAGGGCGCCATGGAGGCCCGCTTCCCCAACCTCGGCATGGGCGTTGCGCTCGACATCGGCTCCAAGGTCGCCACCGGCGAGATGAAGTGGGGCTGATCTGATCCGGGCCACCTACGAAGGATCGGAGGAGGAGGAGGAGGAGGAGGAGGAGAATGGCGGGAAATTGTCGACGCCGCGCCGCCCCTCATCCGCCTGCCGGCACCTTCTCCCCGTATAGGGACGGGGAGAAGAACGCCTTCACGAACGATTTCGCCAATCTCCAGCGTTTCGGAAAGGATGCCGAGGTTGCCGCAGTGCCCCTTCTCCCCGTCTCTATACGGGGAGAAGTGCCCGGCAGGGCGATGAGGGGCGGCGCAAACCTGGAGTGATTGCGCTTCGCAATCGTCGGAAACGCCCCTGACCCAACATTCTGGATCCGCCCCAGGTGCTCTTGGTTCCAGATGCCGGAGCGCAGCGCCTCGAGCTGCACGATGGCTGTGGTCTCCGACTATGAGGGTACGTCAGCAGCCAGCGATACTCTACCGTTCAAGCCTCTCGGGCCGACCGCGGCCAAGCGCACCGTCGGCACGGGCCTGCAGGTAGGCGTAGATGTCGTCGATGTAAGGAGCGACGTTGGGGTCGTCGGCGAAGCCCTTCATCACCGAAGGGCCGCTGCGCACGCCGTCGCGAACGTTGCGCCGAAAGACCTCGATGCCGGGCAGCCGGTCGACAAGGGCCGAGGCGAACGTCGAGCCCATGCCGTCGGGACCATGGCAGTGATTGCAGCTGCCATGGTAGCGACGGAAGCCGTTGTAGGTTCGCGCATCGACCTTGCCGCCGACAATTTCGTAGAACCTGCCCGTGGCCAGGTCATCTTGCGAAGACGCACTGAGCCCGGCGGCGAGGCTAAAGACGACGACAGACGGGACGAGCCATGGCGACATCGTCTGTGGCCAATGTTGCAGACTCATCCCGCGCCGCCGCAACGCGCACGCCCCTGGATCACTCGACCCTGGATCACTCGACCTTGGGATCACTCGACCTTTGATCACTCGACGGCGGTCATCAGTCAACGGCGAGCTTCGGAGAAGAAACCACGATCCCGTCTATCGGCTGCGGGCTGACAACGAGCTTGCCGCCGACACGCGCTATCTCGATGATCTGGTCCGACTCTCCCAGCTTGCCTGGCACGGAGACCGCGACTATCTGGTTCTCGGTCAGTGTCGCGACGAAACGCACGGGCAAGCCAGCCTCGCCCTGCGCGATTGTGGTGACCACCCGATAGCCGTCCTCCTGCGGCGTATAATAGACGACACCAAGGAAGCCGGCGAGATCGATGCTTTCGGCCTTCATGGCTCCAAGCTCGCCGGCATGCGCGGGCATCGCCGCCATGCAAAGTGCTGCAAAAGCAATGTACCTGTACATAATGCTGCTCCATCCCGAATTGTCCGGGTCGAGCCCGGCTCAAAGTTTCAGCAATAGGCGGTGGCGCGCCGAGACAGTCGGCGCACATAGGAAGAATTCATGATAAGCCCCCCGGCTTCATCGCATTCGCGAAGGCCCGCGAGCCGGGAACGGCGCTGAACCCCACTGGTTGTCACAATCAAGTGTGACTTTCTTCTGGGGCGCAAGCATTTCACCGCACGGTTGCTTGCACATCCCCTGTTTGGGGGAGATAATTGAATTTAAGCGATCGCTAAAGTTTGGAGGAGCGAGAGCACCTGTGAGAGGGCGCGGCTTTCCGCATCGGACGCGCTGTCGACATGCGGGGGGCCGTCTATGGCCAAGGCATTGTCGCATCATGAGCTGTCGAAGCTGATCGGCTCGATCTACGATTGCGCACTCAACCCGGAGCGATGGGAGGACGCGCTTGCCGGGATCAGGGATGCGCTCAACGCCCAGACTGCGGTCTTGCACCTTAACGACCTCAGTAACGACCGGCTGCTGATCTACAGGACCGTTGGAATCGAGCCATACTGGCTGGAGCAGCAGGCGAAACATATCCCCGAGATCCACGCCCGGCTGATCGAGGATCTCTCGACATGGCCTTCGCTCGAAGTGCCGCATGTGGTCTCACGCCATGTCCCTCGAACCTACCTGGGGACCTCCCGATATTTTCAGGAGTACCTGAAGCCGCAAGGCCTGATCGACGTCATGTCGTTTTTCCTGATCCACACCCCTACCCGCCTTGCCGGCTTCGCTGTTGCCCGACATGAGCGGCAAGGCATTATCACCGAGCGCGAAATCAAGCTTGGCGGACTGTTGCTGCCGCATGTGCGCCGTTCGGTGATGATCAGCAACATGCTCGACATCAGCACGATCGAGCGCGCAGGGATGGCCGAGGCGCTCGATGCGCTCGCATGCGCCGTGGTCCTTACAAATGAGCGTGGCGCCATCCTGCACGCCAACCGCTCGGCCAAGCACATGCTGCGGAGCGGCGGCCCGATCCAGGATGTCCATGGCATTCTGCAAGCGAAGATCCCGTCGGCTTCCAAGGAGCTTCACAGCGCCATCATGCTTGCGGCTCAGGATGAGGCAAGCATCGGCAAGACCGGGTTTGCCGTCGGCCTCACCGAACCCGACCTGCCGCCCGTCTTCGCCCGCGTGCTGCCGATGGCCGGCGGCGATCTGCGCGCCGGCATGGAACCCGCGGCGGTAGCCGCGGTGTTCATCGGCAATGCACCGGACGAGCATGACGCCGCCGACATGCTGGCGACAGCTTTTGGGCTTACGCTCGCCGAAACCCGCGTGCTCGCCAGCCTTCTCGCCGGGCACACGCTTGCCGAGACCGGCGCCAGCCTTCACATTGCCAACGCGACCACGAAGACGCATCTCGACAATATCTTCCAGAAGACCGGCGTCTCCCGCCAGGCCGATCTGATGCGCCTTGTCATGCAGATCGTTCCGCCCGCAAGTTCAACCGCTCGCAACACCAAGGATACGGTCACCGCTTCGGATACAGGTATCCCACACCGCGGATCGTCTTGATCAGTTCCGGCTTGGCCGGATCCTTTTCGAGCCGGCGGCGCAGCCTGGTGATGCGGCTGTCGATGCTGCGGTCAAAGGGCTCGTCGCCCCTGGGCGGCGCAAGATCGAGCAATTCGTCGCGGCCAATGACCTGGCCGGCCCGGGTGGCGAAGGCCGCCACCAGATCGAGCTCCATCGGCGTCAGCGCAAAGGCCACGCCGTCGGTGTCGATGAGGTTTCTCGCGCGGGCGTCGAACACATAGGTTCCGAAGGCGAAATGCCCGGCCGGCAAAGCGTCGGCATTATCCGGGCCCTTCGGCCTGCGCCTGCGCAACACCGCGGCGATCCGCGCTTCCAGCTCGACCGGTGCAAAGGGCTTTGCCAGATAGTCGTCCGCGCCGACCTCGAGGCCCGCCACCTTGTCGAAGACCGAATCGGCGCCCGTCAGCATCAGGATGCCGGTGTCGTGATGCTCGCGTAGCCAGCGGGCCAGGCTGAAGCCGTTCTCGCCCGGCATGTTGAGGTCGAGAACGACAAGATCCGCCTTCGCCGCCGCGATCGCCTCGCGCAGTTCGGCGCCGCCGGATGCCATGCGTATGCGGTAGCCTTTCGCCTGCAAATAGTCGGCGATCATGAACGCCACGTCGGTCTCGTCGTCCACGACAATGATGTCGGCCATGCGTTTCCCCCGCGGCGAGCGACGCTCCAAACCTACAGGGCGCATTAACCCCCGGTCAATCGCACGAGCAGGCTCGTCTGCTGCCGATTTCGGGCTGGTTCGACACAATTGAAACAATAGAAGCCGGGAAACCCGGCTCACGGCATCATCGCGAAACATCCAGCGGTTATTTGTCGAACAACGTCGGGCGGATGGCCGGGCAGGCCGGCTTGACAGGCCGGGAGCCGTTCAGTCCACTGGCCCCACGGGAACAGCAACCGTCGTGACGGCGCATCCGTCTGTGGAGACCTCGCCGTGACGACCTCCTCGAAGCTGTCCAGGCATTACGCGTCGTTGATGGCGGCCTGCGTTTTGCCGCTTCTCGTGCTTGTCGCCGGCATTGGCCTCTACCAGTCCTACGCCCTGCAACAGTCGTTTTTTCCCTATGCGCTCATTTTGGTCGGGCTGCTTGTCTCGATATACGCTTTGCACAGAGTGTTTCTGAGGGAGATCGTCGGCCCGGCGATCTCTCTTGTCGATCATGTGCGCTCCGGCGCCGCTGGCGAAACCACCGACAACCCCGGGGCCGCCATCAAAACCTCGGCGCTTTGGCAGCCCTGGATCGATATGGCTTCGAGCATCTTCGCCGAAAACCGCACGGCCCTGCGCGAACTGGCCGACAGCGAACAGCGCTACCGAAATGTTGTCGAGGCACAGACGGAATATATCATCCGGGTCGCGCCGGATGGGCGCATGAGCTTCGCCAATGACGCCTATTGCCGCCTCGTCGGCAAGACACGCGAAGAGTTGCTCAGCCCGGACTGGCACTATTTCAACTCGTTTTCCGCCGATTTTGGCAGCTTCGACGAGATCATCGGCCGAGTGACCCCCGAACGGCCCGTTTTCGAGGTGGAAGAGGCCGGCGCCCTAAGCGATGGTCGCGAGATCCATATCCATTGGACCGATCGCGGCATCTTCGACGACAGCGGCAAGCTCATCGAAATACAGTCCATCGGACGCGATATAGCCGAGCAGAAACTCGCCCGTCAGGCACTCGAGGCCAGCGAGCAGCGCTACCGCAGCGTGGTCGAGCTGCAGACAGAATTCGTCGTCCGGATGTCGCCGGAGGGTCATTTGAGCTTCGTCAACGACGCCTATTGCCGGGCATGCCGGATGACCCGCGAACAGCTTCTCGACCCGTCCTGGTGCGAACTCGATGTGCTGCCGCCCGACGAACGGCGCAGGTTCCTGGACCACCTTGCCCGCCTCACCCCGCAAGCGCCGGATGCCAGCATGGAACTTGTCAATGCGATGCCGGATGGCGCGCGCCGATGGCTCGCCTGGAACGATCATGGCATTTTCGACAGCGACGGGCACCTTGTCGAAGTGCAGTCCGTCGGCCGCGACATCTCCGACCGCGTCCTGGCCGAGCAAGCCAGAATTGAAGCCGAGAAACTGTTGGCCGAACGGGAGGCGCAGTTTCGCGCCATCGCTGAAGGCGTGCCGCTGCCGATCACCATCTCGGCAATAGAAGGCCCCGAAATCCTGTTCGTCAACGAACCGGCGCGCAAGACGCTCGGCATCGAGGTCGGCCAGATCGGAGCCGAAGCGACGGCGACCTGGGAAGATCTCTCGCAGCGAGACCATCTCCTGCGGCTTTTGCAGAGAGACGGCATCGTCGATGCATTCGAAGCCGGCATGACCAATATGCAAGGCTCAAGAATGGATACGCTGGTTTCGGCGCGGCTGATCACGCAGGCCGGCCGTTCGGCAATGCTTGCCGCCGTCACCGACATTACCCGCCAGCGCGAAGCCGAGGCGGAGATCGCCCGCCAGCGTGAAACGCTGTACCAGTCGGAAAAACTCGCCGCTCTCGGTTCGCTGCTGGCTGGCGTGGCGCATGAACTCAACAATCCGCTGTCGGTCGTCATCGGCTACAGTTCGATGCTGAAGGAATTCTCGACGGACGAGGCGACCGTGGGGCGCGCCGACAAGATCCACGCGGCTGCCGAGCGATGCTCGCGCATCGTCCGGACCTTTTTAGCGATGGCGCGCAAGAAACCGCCGACACGGGGCGCCGTCGACATCAATGAAGTCGTCCTCGCTTCGCTGGAACTTGCCGCCTACAGCCTGCGCTCGACCGGGATCGAGATCCGCACCGAACTAGCGGAACCGCTTCCCAATATCTGGGGCGACAGGGACCAGCTTCATCAGGTGGTCACCAACCTGGTGGTGAACGCGCAGCAGGCTTTGCTGCAGGTCCCGCACCCGCGGCGGCTGACCATTGTCACCACCGGAGAAGACGATGTCGTCGAGATCGTTGTCGCCGACAATGGCCCAGGCATGCCGGAGACGGTCCGCTCGCGTGCTTTTGAGCCTTTCTACACGACCAAAATGGCCGGTGAAGGCACCGGGGTCGGGCTATCTGTCTGCCAGGGCATCGTGACTGCCCACGACGGCAGCATAGAACTGGATTCGACGGAAGGCGGCGGTGCACGGTTTACAATCCGGCTTCCAAGCGGCCGAGCCGAGACGCTGGCTCCGCCCGAAGCTGCCGGCAGGATGCCGCCTGCGCCCTCGGCCGCACGAATTCTGGTGGTCGACGACGATGCCGACATTGCCTCGATGATCGCCGAGATGCTGCGCCGCGATGGCCACGACGTCACCATCGCCGACGACGCGAATGCTGCCCTCAAAGCTGTGCGCGAGGGAGGAATCGATCTTTTGATCAGCGACATACGCATGCCTGGCCTCGACGGCCCCGGCCTCTATCGTGCGCTGGAACAATTGCGCCCCGGGCTCACCCGCCGCCTGCTGTTCGTGACCGGCGACACGCTGGCACCCGAAATCGATCGCTTCATCGGCGAGACGGGCGCGCCGGTGATCGAGAAACCGCTCGATCCGCAGACCTTTCGCAGGCTCGTGATGGAACGCCTAAGGGCGATGGAGACCAGCGCAATGGAAGAGGCCGAAGCGTGACAAAACAGAAATTGCTCATCGTCGACGACGAAGCGCCGTTGCGCGAGATGCTGTCGGATTACCTGCTCATGCACGGCTTCGATGTCCGATCCGTTCCGGATGGAGCGGGAATGCTGACCGAACTCGACCGCTTTAGCCCCAACCTGGTCATTCTCGACGTCAATCTCATCGGCGAAAGCGGCTATGACCTCGCCCGCGAAATTGCCAAGCAGAGCCGCGCCGGCATCCTCATGCTGACCGCCGTCGGTGACCTGCCGCATCGGCTCGAAGGTCTTGCCGCCGGCGCCGACGACTATATGGCCAAGCCGTTTGAGCCACGCGAACTTCTGGCGCGTGTCAGGAGCGTCATCCGGCGCCTGGGCGAGGACGAGCGGACGCCTGAGAACCGCATCCGTTTCGGGGGCTGCGTCCTCGATATGGACGGCCGCACGATGGTCGACGCAGACGGCGCCGACGTGCAGTTGACGTCCATGGAATTCGACCTGCTATGCGTCTTCGCGCGCCATCCCAGGCAGATATTGTCGCGCGACCAGCTGTGCAGGCTGGCCCACAACCGCGACCTCGAGCCGGGCGACCGGAGCATCGACATCCGGATTACGCGACTGCGCAAGAAGTTCGAGACCGAACCCGAGGCTCCGGCAGTCCTGGTGACGGTTCGTGGCGAAGGCTATGTCTACGAGCCTGCTTAGGATGAGGCGCGGCGCCGCTAAAAGAAGATGCTCACGAAGAACGGTGAGGGCCAAAAAGGCCAAGTGAGGTGAGCCCCTACTGTTCAACGCAGCAGCGCCCGAATGTTACGGCATGGATCCTAGGGTCTCCGCTACGTCGCTTCGCTCCTGCGCTCCGCCCTAGGATGACGAAGTGAGGATCGGTTCAGCCAATCTCGAAGGTTTGCGATTTGGCATCCGCCGCGACCCGCTATGCGCAACGCAACTGCCAATCTCCGACATCTGCGATTAGCTTTACACCACTATGCTTTCGTCATCCTAGGGCGGAGCAGGAGCGAAGCGACGTCGCGGAGACCCTGGGATCCATGCCGTTACAGTGGCCGAAGAGTGCAGCGATCCGGCGACTGGCTGCGCGCCTCTCCTTGGCTCGACCTGAATCTCAACAGACAGAAGAGGCTAAGGCCTCCAGCCAGGACGGATCAGAGCCGTTCATCGCCTCGCCTTACACGATCGGCTTGCGCGCTCGGCGAAATTCCCGTCGCAGGCTTCGAACGGTGTCCCGCACGACAGGAATGGTCCAGCGCGCTGTCATCGTCGCAATCAGCAGCCCGGCAACCGGGTCGATGAAGCGGGCCATCAACGTGCCTTGCCAAATCATGGCTGTTGCGAGCGACGCGGCGATGAGCAGGTTCGACGAGAGCTTGTCCGAGAAGAGGCAGATTTGTGCGCGTGCCAGCGCAGAGGCGGCAAGCCTGTTGCGGGCCTTCCATCGGCGCAGTATCCACAGGTTGATCACAGCGTAGGCCAGGTTCAAGTTCATGGCGAGAACGACGCCTTGGCCTTGGGGTTCGACACCGCCGGCCGCGATCCGCTGGACCGCGATGCTGGCGACGATAGCCATTGAAAGGCACATGCCCAGCGCAGCGAACGCGTTGGCGAGCGTCTCGGCCAAGGCCGCCTGACGCTTGCGGCCGGCGCCCCCGTTCCTGCGGCCGCCAGCCACGATCGCGACGGTGACGAGCACCAGCATGTCCATCAGCGTCAGCGCGAGGTCGGCGCGGATGGTCAGCGACGTGGACGTCGCCGCTGCGTATGCCGTCAGCAGCAGGCCTGGGGTGCCCGCCAGAACCGCCAGACGTGCCGTTTGGGCCGCCGTCACCTCGCCGCTCGATCGGGTTTTTCGCAAGGGTTGCATCGCCAGAAATCTCCTCGTTTCTGGCGCCACTGATGACGCAGGGATGTTGCGCGGATTTGCCGATTTTCCGGCTGAAGGTTTCCTTTGTGTCGCCGCGCCGTGCGCGCACAGCGATTGTCGTCATTGGGCATGCGGACGCGAGCCGTCATGCCTGTTGGCATCGCGACGTTCGCTGATCAGGCGTGCTGCCCGGATCGCAACAACTGAAACAAAACGGCTGAATTCGGCATTCGTCCGAAACAGCCGGGAGCGAAAAACGCCCCATGGAGCGAACCCGATGGGATGGCTCCGCTGAAAACGAAAAGGAAATCAAGATGAATCGCTTCAAGACTTACATGGCCGCCGTCTTGGCAATGGCCTGCCTCGTCGCACCGGCCAGCGCTGAAGGCCCGATGGGCATGAACGGCAAATCGCTGAACGGGCTGCGGTACAACTCGCTGACCAGCAATTCACTGACCAGCAATTCTCTGACCAGCAACGGCCTCGGTGTCTATGCGCTCAACGGCGTGCATGCCGACGGCATCGTTCTCGCGAAAAGCCTCGCTGCGACCGGCAAATCCATCGTCGACCCGAACGTCCGCTCCGTCATCGACCCGAACGAGCGTTCAATCATTGACCCCAACATCCGCGGTTTGCCGGCTGTCCAGAAGAACAATGCCAGGTCATCGAGCGCCAGCAAGAAAGGCAACGGCCTTCCGTCTGGCCAGCACGGCACCGGCAGCGGCGCCGGGATTAACCACGACCGGCCGACTCCTTCGCCGAAGCGTTAAGGTCCGGCGTTCGTCGTCAATGGAACGGATGGCGTTGTGCTGTCCGTTCTCTTTGGCCGTCAGGAGCCCACAATGTCAGGCTACAGGAACCGCCTCGCCCATATCGGCCGCCACACCTTAGTCGCCGTCGCCGCAGCCATTTCCAGCATGGCCGCGGTGCCCCATGCGGAGGCCGGGACCGAGCCAGCGATCAGTTCGATCTCCGTTGTCGGCACAAGGTTCGAGGTGACGACGGAAGATGGTCGCATTGTCGTTCAAGAGGATCTCGTCGGCGCCGTTCTGACGATTGGTGGTGACGGACAGGACTGGATGCCGCTGCGCATCGATGCGGTCGAGACCGATCCGAGAAATCCGGATGGCGAGGTCATGCTCTACGCCATGTCGACCCGCGACCCGGCTAGCGGTGCATGGCGCAACATCTGCGAACCGGACATCGAGGGTCGGCGCATGGGCTTCCCGCTTGCCGGCACCTGGACGCAGGACGGTCGCCATTTGCCGTCCGATATGGCGTTCAGCATTACCTGCACCGGCGGCGCGCAGGCGAAATGCGTGCGCTTCGGATATCGGCCCTGGAAGACGTCTCTGGACGGCACACCGCTCTGGGATCATCATCAGGCATGCACCCGCATGATCCGCGCCGATTATTGCGGCGATGGCGTTGGCCACACCCGCAACGGGACGCCGATCGTCATCTACGATCGCAAGGGCATTCAACAGGACGAGGCCGCGCCTGATATGTCGTTCGAAGCGGCGTGGGGTGCCGACGGTGCGCTTTGCGTCAGCCACACGAGAATACCCGACGTGCTGACGATGGAGGGACTGGCGGCGATCTGCCCGGGCGTGCGGCAACAGCCGCGAACAGCGGCGTGCGAAAACCATGCCGGGGCGCTGATTCTCAACCGTTCGATCGACCCGCGAACGGTACAAGCCCCGGCGGAATAGTCATATCGCGAAAGGTCTGCTGAATTTATCGGAGTGAGGATGTTCCAAATGTTCAAACGCTTGCGCTCGTTCGATTGACGCCACCAGGCATCAGACTTTCCGCGCCACGCCCAACCTGCCCACCTGCTTGGTGCGCTTGCCCGTGTCGACCTTGGCCCGCGCCTCCACCGCCTTCTCGATCTCCCGCTTCAGCTCGTCTTTGATATCGGCCGTTTCGGCCATCAAGGCGTCGATCTTCATGAAATCGAGCACGCGGTATTTCGAAACCGCCGGCCGGACCAGTATGTCCGGGTGGCACTGCCTCAGCTTGGCGGCGATGATCGACTGCATCATCAATTGGGTGGCGCCGAACATCAGGTCGACGGAGGTCGGGTATTTGCGCCCGCCTTTGGTCGGCGCGCCAACGACGTCGACGGCGATGATGATGTCGGCGTCGTGCTCGATCAGGTCGAACGGCACCGGATTGTAGATGCCGCCGTCGATCAGCAGCCTCCCGTCGCGCATCACCGGGCGGAATACCGCGGGAATAGCCGCAGAGGCGGCAAGCGCTGAATGCAGGTCGCCGTCGCTAAGCACCGCGAGCTTATGGCCGAAGAAATCCGTGGCCGTCACCTTCAGCGGTATTTTCAACTCGGCAAAGCTTTCGGGTATGGCATCGGGCATGAATGCCTTGAGGATGCGCTCGACATTGAACTGGGTGACACGCAGCCCGCCCTGCAGCGCCTCGGCAAACGTGCCGGGCCGCGCCCGCCACATGCGCGCCGCCACCTCGGCGCGGCGGCCGAGGATCGAGCGCATGTAGTCGTGAATGTCGCTGCCGGCCATGCCCGAAGCCATGCCGGCGCCCATGATGGCGCCGATCGATGAGCCTGATATGGCGACCGGCTTTATACCCAATTCGTCCAGCGCCTCGATGACATGGATATGCGCCAGCCCGCGGGCGCCGCCGCCGCCGAAGGCGATGCCGAAGCTCGGGCTCATTCCTTGCCCCCCATTGGGCTCATTCCTTCTCGGCTTCGCCGACCTTCGGCCCGACGATCATGATGGCCGGCTCGGCGGAGAGCAGCTTTTTCGCTGCCGCCTTGACCTGATCCAGCGTCACCGCGTTGATGAGGGCGGCGCGGCGCTGCATGTAGTCGATGCCGAGCTTGTCGAGCTGCAGTTCGAGCAGCGTCGCGGCGATGGCGCCGGAGGAGTTCAGATTGTTGATGGCATAGGCGCCGATCAGGTATTTCTTGGTCGCCGCCAGTTCCGCTTCGGTCGACCCCTCCTCGGCCATGCGCTTCACCACCTCGCGCACGACAGCCAACGTCTCTGCCGCCCGGTCCGCGCGGGTCGCTGTGGTGATGGCCAGGGCGTTGGCGTGCTGGTGGTCGACCAGGTCGGAGCTGGCGCTGTAGGCCAGGCCGCGTTTTTCGCGCACCTCGTTGAACAGCCGCGAGGTGAAGGCGCTGCCGCCGAGGATCTCGTTCATCAGCACCGCGGCGAAGAATTCCGGCGCACTGCGCTTGACGCCGGGATAGGCGAGTTGCAGCGACGTCTGGGGCTGGTCGTAATTGACCTCGAGCTGCTGGTTGAGTTTCGGATCGACATCGGCGACGGGCGCGAGCGCCTGGTGTTCCGGCAGGCCGCTGAAGACAATATCGAGCTTTTTCTTCAACGTCTCGGCATCGATGGCGCCGACCACCGCCACATGCAGGCCATCACGGGCGAAGTTCGCCTTGTGAAAGGCGATGAGATCGGCCGGCTTAATCGTGGCGATGCTTTGCCTGGTGCCCTGGTCGGGTCGCGCATAGGGGTGGGTGCCGTATAGTGCCTCCAGCCATTTGCGCTGGGCGAGCGTATCGGGGTCAAGCTCGTTGGCGATGATGCCGGACAGCACTTGCGCGCGGATGCGGTCGATTGGCGCCTGGTCGAAACGCGGCTCTGTAATCGCCAGTCGCAACAGGTCGAACGCCGCGTCGCGCTGCTCGGCCAGCATGCGCATCGAGCCGTAGGTGCCGTCGCGCGCCGCTTCGAAGCTCATCTCGGCGCCGACGTCGTCCAGCTTTATCTGGAAGGCCTCGCTGTCGAGATCGCCGGCGCCCTCGTCGAACAGGCCGCTCATCAGATTGGCAAGCCCTTCCTTCCCAGCGGGATCCTGCGTTGTGCCGCCATCGAAGACGAAGCGGATGGCGACCAGCGGCACGGAATAATCCTCCACCAGCCAGGCGGTAATGCCCTTTGACGAGGTCACCTCCTGGATGCTCATGGCCGCATGAGCGGAAAGCGCCGGCAGGACGAGGAAGAGCAGGGAGAGGAAAAGGGTAACCAGTGGGGTGGCAACGCGCTTCAGGGCAATCGCTTCGGATAAATGGTGGCTTCCAACTGACGTTCGAGACGAATAGCTGTCGGAGTCAGCGCCGCCCCTCATCGCCCTGCCGGGCACTTCTCCCCGTATAGTGACGGGGAGAAGGGGCTGGCCGCAATGCCGGCGCCCTTCTTCCGAACGCTCGTGATTGGCGAAACCGTCGATGACAGCGCCCCTCTCCCCGTCGCTATACGGGGGGAGGATGCCGGCAGGCAGGTGAGGGGCAGCGCAAACGCTCAAGCTCGTCATCGATCAATTCCCTGCCTGTGTCTGCGGCAAGAGATAGCCTGATGTCGAATGGTTGAGATTGAGATAGCGCGCGGCAACGTCCCTGACTTCGTCGGCGGTGACCTTGCGGATCCGGCCCGGCCATTCCTCGACATCCCTGACGCTGCCGCCGGTGGCGAGCGTCGCGCCGTAGATGTTGGCCATCGAATCCTGCTTGTCGCGGGCGAAGATCATCGAGCGGACGAAACGATCCTTGGCCTTCTCCAGCTCGCCTGGTGTGACGCCGTCCTTGGCGATGCGGGCGACCTCGGCCTCGACCGCCGCCTGGACATCGGCCAGCTTGGCGTCGCCGCGCGGCGCGCCATAGACGGTGAAGTTGGTGGCATCGAGCATGGTGCCCTGGAAGAAGGCGCCGGCCTCGGCGGCGATGCCTTGCTTGACGACAAGCTGCTGGTAGAGCCGGCTGCGGCTACCGCCGCCGAGGATCTCCGCCAGCAGGTCCAGCGCTTCCGCTTCGCCCGGCTTTGCAGTGTGATAGGAGGGAACCACCCATTGCGTCGAAAAGTTCGGCACGCTGACACGCGCGTCAGTGAGCGTCACCGTGCGCCTGGTGTTCTGCTCGGGTTCGGCCGGACGGATGCGCGGCGGCAGGTCTGGACCACGCGCGATCTTGCCATAGGTCTTTTCGGCCAGCGCCTTGACCACCTCCGGGTCGACATCGCCGGCGACCACCAGCACGGCGTTGTTGGGCGTGTAATATTTGTCGTAGAAGGCCGTGGCGTCGGCGCGGTTCAGCTTCTCCATCTCCTGCATCCAGCCGATCACCGGAATGCGATAGGGCTGATTCTGCCAGAGCGTGGCGTCGATCTCCTCGCCGAGCACTGCCTGCGGATTGCTGTCGATGCGCGAGCGGCGTTCCTCGAGGATCACGTCGCGCTCGGTGGCGATGACATTGTCGTTAAGGATGAGGTTGCGCATGCGATCGGCCTCGAAATCCATCATCTGCTCGAGCGCCTGCGGCACCACCGTTTCATAAAAGGCGGTATAGTCATAGGAGGTGAAAGCGTTGTTCGAACCGCCGATGGCGGAGACGGCGCGGTCGAACGCGCCGGCCGCGTGATTGGTCGTCGCCTTGAACATCAGATGCTCGAAGAAATGGGCGATGCCGGACTTGCCGGGCGGCTCATCCGCGCTGCCGATCTTGTACCACACCATGTGAGTGACGATCGGCGCGCGGTGATCGGGAATGACGACGACCTCCATGCCGTTGTCGAGCAGGAAATTCGTCACCTTGCCGTCATCCGGCTTGTTGTCGGCCAGAACCGGGCCGGTCATCACGAGCGCCAGCGCCAAGAGCGTTCCGCGCAGCCATTCAGCCTGAGGTGTCATCAATGGCTCCGGTTGTCGTGGGGTGGGACGATAGGCGGGGATGGCGATACAGGCAAAGTGATTTGTTCGTCATTTTCGCGCGCAAAGGCGGCCGAACTCAGGCGGCTTCGATGAAGCGGATAACCGTCTCGCCGTAGTTGCGCTCGTCGACAACCGAAAAGCCCGGCCCTGCCTCGAACGGCGCCGCTGCCGCCTCCTCGACGACGCAGAGCGCGCCGGGGGCGAGCCAGCCGCCGGCCTTGGCCGAGCGCAAGGCACGTTCGCCCAGGCCCTTGCCATAGGGCGGATCGGCGAACACCAGGCCGAACGCGGCCATCGTGCCCGCCTCGCCCAGAGCCGTAGCGTCGCGACGGAATATCTTGGTACGCCCGGTGAGGCCGAAGGCCTCGACATTGGTGCGGATCAGGCCGCGCCCTTCGGCCGATTCTTCGATGAAGACGCCATAAGATGCGCCGCGTGACAGCGCCTCGAGGCCGAGCGCGCCGGTGCCGGCGAACAGGTCGAGCACGCGCGTGCCGACCAGCCTATCGGGGAAGCGATGCGCCAGCACGTTGAAGACAGCCTCGCGGGTGCGGTCGGTGGTCGGGCGAATGGCGCTTGAGCGGGGCGTCGCCAGCGGACGCCCGCGAAACTCACCGCCGACGATCCGCATTGCCTCCCCTTGATCCCTTAGGGCCGCTGCGCGGCCGGTCGCTGCCCTTGCCGCTATCAGTACTGCCGGAATTGGGGCGTTCGCCACGCGGCTTGCCGAAAGGCTTTGCGCCTCCGGGTTTGGTGGGCTTGCCATAAGACGGCTTGAACGAGGCCTTGCGTTCCTTGGCTTCGGCCACCTTGGCGGCATCGGCGTCCGCCCTGCCCTTGCCGATCGGCCGCGCACCCGGCGCCATCCAGACATTGGCCTTGCGCTGGCCCGGCGGCTCGATCGGACGCTGCTCGCGTTCGGACTTTTTCCCTCCGCCCGGTTTGCCGCCGAATCCACCGGGCTTCGGGCCGCGATCGCCAAAGCCGCCGCGTGGCGCGCTACGCTCAGATTTGGGGCCACGCTCACCAAAGCTCTTTTCCGGCCCAAAGCTTCTGCCGGGACTTGTCGACAGCTTGCCCAGCGCCTCGTCGCGGCTGCCTTCGCGGCGCTTGCGGTTCTTGATCAGCCCGCCTTCGCCGATCGGGCGGCGTTCGCCGTCGCGGGTGAATTTCGGCCGCTCAGGTTCCTCTTCCCGCTCGCGCCGCACCGGCCTGTTGGAAAACGGCTTGGTGATGTCGGCGTCGAAATTGGCGCCGGATTCCTCGACCAGGCGTTCGCCGAGCTGGTCGCGCAGCACGCGGCCCTTGATCTCCAGCACATGGCCCTCCGGCAGGTCGTCGAGCTGGAACGGTCCGTAGGAAATGCGGATCAGTCGCGTCACGTCGAGGCCAAGCGAGCCCAGTATGTTCCTGACTTCGCGGTTCTTGCCTTCGCGCAGGCCGAGCGTCAGCCAGGCGTTGGTGCCTTGCTCGCGGTCGAGCGTCGCCTCGATGGCGCCATAGAAGACGCCGTCGACGGCGATGCCTTCGCGCAGGCCGGCGAGCGCACTTTCCTCGACCTTGCCGTGGACGCGCACGCGGTAGCGCCGGAGCCAGCCGGTTGCCGGCAGCTCCAGCACGCGCGCCAGCCCGCCATCATTGGTGAGCAGCAGCAGGCCTTCGGTGTTGATGTCGAGCCGGCCGATGGTCATCAGCCGCGGCAGGTCGGCCGGCAGCACGTCGAAGACGGTCTTGCGGCCCTCGGGATCACGGTTGGTGGTGACGACGCCGGCCGGCTTGTGGAACAGGAACAGCCGGGTGCGCTCGATCGGCGGGATCTCCATGCCGTCGAGATGGATGATGTCGCCAGGCATCACATTGAAGGCGGGTGAGGACAGCACCCTTCCATTGACCTTGACGCGGCCGGCCGCGATAAGCTCCTCGGCATCGCGGCGCGAGGCAAGGCCGGCGCGGGCCAGCCGCTTGGCGATTCGCTCACCAGCCTCTTCCGTCGCTTCGGCGGGACGCGGGCGCGGCTTGAAGCCGCCGGCCGATGCCCCTTGGTGCCGATCACCGGCAAAATCGCGCTTGGGACGATCATTGAAGTCGCGTTTGGGGCGATCACTGAACTCTCCCTTGGGACGGACGAAGCGCCTTTCGCCGCGCTCGCCTTCGGCACCTGCCGGCCGGTCACCGCGCGGTGCGGAGGGCTTGCGCGGACCTTCGCGCTTCTCATAAGGCTTGCCTTCCGGGCGCGGCCCTTTGCTGAACGGCCTGTCGCCGGCTTTGAAGTCGCGCTTCGGCCGCTCGCTGTCGGCCGCCATCGGGCGGTCACCACGCGGCGCGTATGATTTGCGCGGCCCCTCACGCTTTTCATAGGGCTTGCCTTCAGGGCGCGGCCCCTTGCTGAACGGCCGGTCGCCACTCTTGAAGTCGCGCTTCGGCCCCTCGCTGTCAGCCGCCATCGGGCGGTCGCCACGTGGCGCGTATGGCTTGCGCGGCCCCTCGCGCTTTTCATAGGGCTTGCCTTCAGGGCGCGGCCCTTTGCTGAACGGCCTGTCGCCGGCTTTGAAGTCGCGCTTCGGCCGCTCGCTGTCGGCCGCCATCGGGCGGTCGCCACGCGGCGCGTACGGTTTTTTCGTGCCGAAGGACGGCTTACCGCCTTTGCCGGCAGCGGCATCACGACCACGCGGGCCCGACGATTTCGGGCCACTCTTGCGCGGGAATTTCTTGTTTTTGTCGTCCATGTGGCCTTTGCTCGTTTGGGCGGGTAGATAACAGGATCACGCCTCAGTAGCGAGGAGATAATAGGAATGGAAACCGCTTGAAGCGGCCGGATTTCATGGCGCTGGCGCTGAAGGAGGCCGAAGCCGCCGCCTTGCGCGGCGAAGTGCCGGTCGGCGCGGTCATCGCCAGCGGCGATACGGTCGTTGCCAGTGCCGGCAACCGCACTCGCGAGCTTTCCGACCCCACCGCCCATGCCGAGATGCTGGCGATCCGCGAGGCCTGCCGCAGGTTGTCGAGCGAGCGGCTCACCGGCCACGATCTCTATGTGACGCTGGAGCCCTGCGCCATGTGCGCCGGCGCCATTTCCTTCGCCAGGTTGCGCCGGCTCTATTTCGGCGCCGCCGACGAGAAGGGCGGCGCTGTGGTCAACGGCGTGCGCTTCTTCGCCTCACCGACCTGCCACCATGCGCCAGACGTCTATCCAGGCATGGCCGAAAGCGATGCGGCGCTGCTTCTGAAGGATTTTTTCAGGGAGCGACGCGAACCGTAGCGTCGCCAGATTTCCTTAAAGCGCGTCGCGTTTGACCGGCCTCATGCGACGCGCTTTAAGTTGCTGTTTTATGCATGTCGTTATCGCAAAACCGCTTCACAGTTTTGCGCGACATGCATTAGCGCTGACAGCTTACCACGGCAGCCAATCGAACATGCCGCTCTTGTTCTTGGCGGCCGCTTCCTTCTTGAGGCGGCGTTCTTTCTTGTATTCGTCCTCGCCGATGTCGTCCACCGGCGCGGTCGCGGCAGCGGCGCGGTATTGCACCGGCGGCTCGCTCAGATATTTGCGGGTGTTCGGGTCACCCTGCTTGGCTTCGGCGAGGCGGCGCTTGACCTCGGCGGCGCGGCCTTTGTCCGAATCCGCCGGCGTCCAGGCCGGCGGATGACTGGAAGCCGACTGCGCTATCGCAGCCTTGACCGCCGACGGATCCGTCTGGACGTCATCGACGATCTGCGCCTGGTAGTCCGGATCGTCCTGATGGAGCGTCGCCTCGGCACGCAGGCGAGCCCGGCGTTGCTCGGGCGATTCCGGCCAATCGGCGCTTGCTGTCGCGATGCTGTCCTGCGGCGGCGGCAGTTCCTTCTGACCCGGCGCCGGCTTCACCAGTTCGGGACGCGGCTTGTAGTCGATCTTTTCCTTGTTCTTCGGCATGACTGAAAAAGCGCTGGTGAGATCGCCGGCAAGCTGGGCCGAGGCGGTCTTGTCGGTCCCGTAGGTCGGCGAGCCCATGCAGCCGGACAGGGCCAAGCCGGATACGACAAGCGGCGCCAGCAGCGCAACGCGCGCGCAAGTTCTTTCGGTCATGCCAAAAAATCCCACTCTAGACAGCCTCTCGATCGCCACCGGCCAAAGGTCCGGTCCCCATCGCCTATGCTCTTCCGACGGAAATCCGGCGACAATTTGTCGTCCGGAGTTTCGCGTGTTTACCTCAACCACTCGTTAAGGGCAACGAGCGGGGGCCGATGAGCCGCCCGCCGTGGCATTTGTGCACCGAAATAGTGGCCGGGCTGTGCATGTCGTTGTCCCAAAACCGCTACACACTTTTGGGCGACATGCAATCTGGCCGTGCACGTCGTTATCCCAAAACCGCTACGCACTTTTGGGCGACATGCATTAAAGCCGGCCAAGCGCCTTCAATTCATGCAGGACCGCCGCGTCCCGCGCCGAAACGTCGGGGAATTCCTCGTCCTGCCCGACATCGGCCGTGTAGCGCCATGAGCGCGCGCATTTGACCAGGCCTCGGTCCTCGGCCTTCTCGACCACCACGGCGACGCCCTTGACGTCGTCCAGCGTGAAGGCACCAGAAGGCGCGTCGCCATGCGCAATGGCCAGATCGCTGGTGATCGCCATTTCGGCCATGTCGACATCTGATATCGCCGCTTCGAGCGCCGCATCATCGAGCGTGACGACCGGCACCGCTTCCAGCGACGAGCCGATGACCTTCTGGGCGCGTGCGATCTCCAGCGCGCCAGTGACGACACGGCGGACCTGCCGCACCTTGCGCCATTTTTCCGCCAGCGCCTCGTTCCTCCAGTCGGCCGGGATTTGCGGGAACTGGTCGAGATGCACCGAGACGGCGTCTGGGTGACGGTCGAGCCAGGCTTCCTCCATGGTGAAAGGCAGCATCGGCGCCAGCCATTTCACCAGGCAATCGAACAGATGGCGCACCACCTGCACGGACGCCTTGCGCTTCACGCTGGACGGCGCCTCACAGTAGACCGCGTCCTTGCGGATGTCGAAATAGAAGGCCGACAGCTCGACCACCATGAAGTCGAGCAGCATGCGGGTGATGCGCTTGAATTCGAAGGCGTCGTAGCCCGCGCGCACGATTTCATCGAGTTCGGAAAGCCGATGCAGCATCAGCCGCTCCAGCTCCGGCATCTTGTCCAGCGGCACGTCCTCGCCATCGTCATGAGCAAGCGTGCCCAGCATCCAGCGGATGGTGTTGCGCAGCTTGCGGTAGGCGTCGATGTTGGTCTGCAGCACGTTCTTGCCGAGCCGCTGATCCTCCCAGTAATCGGTCGTCACCACCCATAGTCGCAGGATATCGGCGCCCGACTGCTTGATGACGTCCTGCGGCACGACTGTATTGCCGAGCGACTTCGACATTTTCCGCCCCTCCTCGTCCATGGTGAAACCATGGGTGACGACGGTGTCGTAGGGTGCCCTGCCCCTGGTGCCGCAGCTTTCGAGCAGCGAGGAGTGGAACCAGCCGCGATGCTGGTCGGAGCCTTCGAGATAGACGTCGGCCGGCCATTTCAGGTCCGGACGATCCTCCAAGGTGAAGGCATGGGTCGAGCCGGAATCGAACCAGACGTCGAGGATGTCCATCACCTGCTGCCATTTCGAGGCATCGTGATTGCCGAGGAAACGCTCCTTGGCGCCGGCCGCAAACCAGGCGTCGGCGCCCTCCTCCTCGAAGGCGTCCATGATGCGCCGGTTGACCGCCTCATCGCGCAGAACGTTGCCGTCGGCATCGGCGAAGACCGCGATCGGCACGCCCCAGGCGCGCTGGCGCGACAGCACCCAATCGGGGCGCTCCTCGATCATGGCGCGGATGCGGTTCTGGCCGGCGGCCGGCACGAAACGGGTGTCGTCGATCGCCTTCAAGGCACGGCTGCGCAGCGTGGTGCCGTCGCCCAGCTCCTTGTCCATATAGACGAACCATTGCGGCGTGTTGCGGAAGATGATCGGCTTCTTCGACCGCCAAGAATGCGGATAGGAATGCTTCAACCGGCCGCGCGCGAACAGCGCGTTGCGCTTGATCAGCTCGTCGATGACCGCCTGGTTGGCGTTGCCCTTCTTGCCGTTGTCGTCGATGACGCGCGCCGCTCCCCCCTCGCGGTCCGAGCCAAAGCCCGGCGCATCCTTGGTGAAGAAGCCGGCATCGTCGACGGTGAACGGGATCGCGGTGTCGATGCCGCGCTGGCGAAGGTCCGAAGCCGCATCCATCCAGGCGTCGAAGTCCTCGCGGCCGTGGCCCGGCGCGGTGTGGACGAAACCGGTGCCGGCTTCATCGGTGACATGCTCGCCGGCGAGCATTGGCACGGGGAATTCGTAGCCGCCATTCAAACCTTTGAAGGGATGAGAAAGCGTAAGGCTTCCAAGCTCTTCGGCCGAAACGCTGCGGAGACGATTCATCGTCACTTTGGCTTTGATCGCAGACTCTTCCGCCAGCGCGTCGGCAAAGATCAGCCTTTCGCCAGGCTGCGGGCCGAAAGCGTTCTCTGCCGCTGTGACCTCGTAGAGGCCATAGTTGATGCGTGGCGAATAGTTCACGGCACGGTTGCCGGGGATGGTCCACGGCGTCGTCGTCCAGATGACGACATGGGCCTCCAGCAAGTCCAGTGACGTCTGCGTCAGCTTTGGATCCAAGGCTGGCTGCCCATCTTCGACGTTGGTGACCTGACGAGCGAGGCTGACGACCGGAAACTTCGCCCAGATCGTATCGCTCTCGTAGTCCTGGTACTCGACCTCGGCCTCGGCCAGCGCGGTGCGCTCGACAACGCTCCACATCACCGGCTTGGAGCCGCGATAGAGCTGGCCGGACATGGCGAATTTCAACAGTTCGCCGGCGATGCGCGCCTCGGCGTGGGACGCCATCGTCGTATAGGGATTGTCGAAGTCGCCGACGACGCCCAGCCGCTGGAATTCCGCGCCCTGCACCTTGATCCAGTGCGCGGCGAACTCGCGGCATTCCTTGCGGAACTCGTTGACCGGGACCTCGTCCTTGTTCTTGCCCTTGGCGCGGTATTGCTCCTCGATTTTCCATTCGATCGGCAGGCCGTGGCAATCCCAGCCGGGCACGTAATTCGAATCGTAGCCGCGCATCTGGAACGAGCGGGTGATGACGTCCTTGAGGATCTTGTTCAGCGCGTGGCCGGTATGGATGTTGCCGTTGGCGTAGGGCGGGCCGTCATGCAGCACGTATTTTTCGCGGCCGGCAGCGTTTTCGCGCAGCTTGCGGTAAAGGTCCATGTCCTGCCAGCGCTTGACCAGCAGCGGCTCCTTCTCGGGCAAGCCGGCGCGCATCGGAAAATCCGTCTGCGGCAGATAAAGCGTTTTGGAATAGTCGATCGTTTCAACAGTATCGGTCATTGGGGTATCGGTCATTGATCTGCCATATGCGTTGCCCGGCGGCAAAGGAGCCCGGGCGTTGAACTATCATGATCTGGAAAAAGCGCGAGAGGCCGCGCGCAAAATTCCCGGCGGCTCCGGCGGCGCTCAAGCCGCCCGGAACACCGGGCTCGTAATTCGTATCGCAATCGCGAGAGGGCGCGAAACGCTCGTCATGGCTGGGCTTTTAACCGAGACAGGCGATATTGAAAAGCCCGAACTCTCGGTGCCTTCATTGCAGCTAATGACGTCATAATGCATCCGGCCGATACGCGATTGCCGGGCCAAATCACTCACATCGAGAAATCGAAGCGATAGGTCGTCGATACGCCGATCATGAACTGATCTCTGGAGCCGCGCTCCTTGACCAGGCTGGAATCGGCCGCCGGGCCCATCAGACGTGAATATTCGCCGAACAGGCTGGCCGTCATCGGCTCGGTCACTTTCCAGGTCAGCGCGCCGCCGAGGCCCGCCGACTTCACGCCGCCGCCCGGGCGGTATTGGCTGAGGCCCGACGCTACGGCTTCCTCGGCGTTGACGCCGTAGTAGGCGTCGAAATAGTCCGATGAGGCGAACGAAACCCGCGGCCCGCCCGAAATCCTGACGTCTGGTGTCACATCATAGAATGCGTCGGCGGCAATGTCGGCGACAAAGCCGCTATGGGCGCGAATGCCGTGCCGCAATTCGGCGCGAGCGCGCAACCAGTCCAAAGGGTAGAATTCGAAGAAGCCGCCGGCCTCGCCGCCCCAGCGCACCGGGTCGAGACCTTTCAGCTCGTCGGCGTCGTCGCCATCGCGCGAAAACAGCAATTTTCCGGTCAGGCCGGCGCGAATGCCGCCGTCGTCGATCAAACCCAGCGAGATGTTGTCGTTGCGCGAGGTGAAGCGGGCCGCAGTACCGGCCCTGCCGAGCGAGATGATCGGCTGGGCGCTGAGTATATAGCTCTTGCTGCCTTCGAAATCGGGGGCGACCAGGCCCGTAGCACCGACTGTCAGGTACCAATCGCCGGACATCCAGCCGAAAGCGCCCTCGCCGGCTTCGGCGAGACCGGGGGCCCCAAGTATGAAGGCGGCCAGAACCACCGGAATCGCTCGGACAGAACGCATCGTTACTCCATACATCGAACACGTTGGCCGACACAACCAGCCTTCACCAGCCATGGCGCCAGTCCGGTAAAATTTGACTTAATATTCGTAACATCGGCGGCGAACGCACGCAACGATAGGTCGCCCGTAACCGGCTCGTCATGCTTTAGCACTGCCCCCCCGCACATGGTCGAATGTTCCATCTGAGATCTGGCCGCTTCGGGTCAAAAAGCCACGTCCGGCCAAGCGGATCGCTCAGGGTTTGCCGCTCGCAGGCTGCTCGCTTTACGGGCAAGCCCATCAGCGTTACCCTCCAAGCCGGCAAGGTAACCTTGAGGGAGAAGGGCGATGACACTGCACGGCGATATCTTGAAAGATGCAATCGGTCAGACGCGGGCGAAATGGGGATGGTTCGTCGGGCTCGGCGTTCTGCTGCTGATCCTCGGCGGCATCGCCTTCGGCAATCTGTTCATCGCCACGGTCGCCTCGGTCTATGTCGTCGGCTGGCTGATGCTGATGGCCGGAATCATCGAGATCATGCATGCCTTCGGTGTGAAGACTTGGAGCCGGTTCTTCTACTGGCTGCTCAGCGGTCTTCTCTATGCAGTCGCCGGGTTCTTCGCCTTCTACAATCCGCTGCTGGCCTCGGCGGTGCTGACCTTCCTGCTGGCGGTCGCCCTTCTCGCATCAGGAGGGCTCAGGGCCTGGGTCGGGTACAAGCACAGACCGGAAAAAGGCTGGGGCTGGCTGGTTGCGGCCGGCGTCATCAGCGCGCTGGCAGGCCTGGTCATCGCCATGGGCTGGCCAGTCAACAGCGTATGGGTGTTGGGGCTGTTTCTCGCTATCGACCTGATCTTCCAGGGCTGGGCCTTCATTGCCGTCGGCCTGGCGCTGAAGAAGTAGGTCCTTGTTTTAGCATGATCTTGTCCGAAAACCGGTTTCCACTTTTTGCTTCGCTGACCTTCGGTTCGGGATCATGCTTTGTTTTGGCATGATCTTGCCGGAAAACCGGTTCCCACATTTCGGGATCATGCTTAAAAAGCAATGGCCGCGTCGAGCTCGGAAAGCGGGCTGACGCCGGCAAGCAGCGCCCTCGCCTCGGCCTCGTCACGTTTCATCTGCGCGACCAGCGCGTCGAGCCCGTCGAACTTCACCTCGGCGCGCAGGAAACCGAAGAAGGACACCGCGCATATCTCGCCGTAGAGTTCACCGGAGAAGTCGAAGACGAAGGTTTCCAGAAGCGGCGCGCCGTTGTCATTGACGGTCGGGCGGCGGCCGAAGCTGGCAACCCCATCATGAAGCGTGCCGTCGGCGCGACGGAAGCGGACGGCATAAATCCCTTCCTTCAGAGTGGCTTCCGGCGAAAGCCTCATATTGGCGGTTGGAAAACCGAGCGTCCGGCCAAGCTGCTGGCCGCCGATCACCTCGCTTTCGACCGTGAAGCGGTAGCCGAGCAGGCCGGCGGCCTCGGCCACCGCGCCTTCGCAGAGCAGCGCGCGGATCCGGCTCGACGACACCACCTCGGCGCCCTCGTCGCGAAACGCGTCAACCAGGGTGACGCCGAAGCCGTGGCGTTCGCCGGCCGCCATCAGATAGGCCGGACCGCCTTGCCTGTCCTTGCCGAAGTGGAAGTCGAAGCCGGTCACGGCGTGAATGATGCCGAGATTCCTGTCCAGCACGTCGGTCACGAACGCTTCCGCCGACAGTGCGGCAAAGTCGCGCGTGAACGGCTGTTCGACGAGTGCGGCAAAGCCCAGATACGACAACAGCCGTGCCTTCATCGGCGACGGCGTCAGCACGAACAGCGGTATCTCAGGCCGGAACACCTTTCTCGGATGCGGCTCGAAGGTCAGCACCAGAGCCGGCACGCCGCGCCGGCGGGCTTCGGCAAGCGCGCGCTCGAGCACCGCCTGGTGGCCGCGGTGCACACCGTCGAAATTGCCGATCGCCACCACGCCACCCCGCAAATGGGCCGGCAGCGGCGAGATTGCAGAAACGCGTTCGAAGGCGTCCGTCATTTCGGGGCTTCCGTCATCGAGCGACCCTACTGCAGTCTCGGAATGACCGCGACCGGCCAGTAGCCGTGCCTTTCCAGAAAGGCAATTAGCCTGGCCGGATCCGGTTGTAGCGGATCGCCGTAGTCGCGGGCATGGAGGCCGCCCGACACGTAGAGCACGTCGAAGCCGTTGTCGGCAGCACCCTTGATGTCGGTCATCATGCCGTCGCCGATGGCCAGCACGTCCGAGCGCTCCACTGGGTGGCCGAACAGGTCGGCGATCTCCTTCATCGCGACGTCATAGACCGGGGCATAAGGTTTTCCGGCGATCAGCGTCCGCCCGCCGAGCTGGGCATAGTCGCGGGCCAAGGCCCCGGCGCACCAGATCATCCGCTCGCCGCGCTCGACCACGATGTCGGGATTGGCGCAGATGAAAGGCAGGTTCCTGGCGCGTAGCCGTCGCAGAAGATCGGCGTAGTCCTCCGGCTTCTCGACCTCGTCGTCGAACAGCCCGGTGCAGACCACGCCGGATGCCTCGAACTCCTCGACCAGCTCGACATCAAGCCCGTCATAGAGGGTGAAGTCGCGGTCGGCGCCGATATGAAAGATCTTTCGCGGCCCCTCGATGATCAGGTCGCGGGTCACATCGCCGGAGGTGACGACGCGGTCGTAGGCCGCCGAGGGAACGCCGATCGCATTCATCTGCGCCACCACATCGGCGCTGCGGCGTGGCGAATTGGTGATCAGCACCACAGGTATTTTCGCTTCGCGTGCGGTGGCCAGCGCCAGAGCCGCGGCCGGAAAATGTCGTTCGCCATTGTGGACCACACCCCACACGTCGCAAAGAATGGCAGAATAGGCTGCCGACAAATCCGCGAGCGAGCCGATGATATCGGGCGAATCCGCCATATCGTTTCCCAAGTCATGATGGTTGCGAGCGCCGCCGCCGACGATCCGCAGCGACCGGACCGCATTAACCGAAGCTCTTCACCCTGTCACCAGCTTTCGCCGCGTTTCAGCATCGCCGCCCAGCAATGAAGGCATAGTTGCAAAGGACAAAAATTTTCGTTTCCAGAGCTTTAGCCGATTCCGGAGACTCCGCGGCGGTCCCGATCGCGGGCGGCGTTGGCCCCAGCGGCGGCGTGGTTAACGAGCTTTGAAAAAGTGTGTCGATCTTGGACATATTTTAGCAATCTGAAATTTAAGGATTGGTGGCATCGTTCGCCGACAAAGGGGTTCTGGCGGGTGCTGAAGGCAATGATCCGAAAATTCGGTAGGGACCGGCGTGGCAACTATACGCTGATGACGGCCATTACGATGGTGCCGCTTATGGGCGGCTTGGCGCTCAGCGTCGATTTCTCAGAACTGCTTCGCCAGAAGCACGATACGTTGAACGCTTTGGACGCCGCCGGCCTCGCCACCGCTCAGCAGATCGTCTCTGGCGCAACCGACGATGCCGCCAAGGCTTATGCCAAGACTTTCTTCGAAGCCAATCTCGGCCCCGTCGATCCGGCCAATACGCTGCTTACCGTCACCCTGCCCAACAGCAATGCGGGTGGCGGCACGTTGAAGCTCTGCAGCACCCTGACGTATAAGCCCTATTTTCTGCCGGCTGCCGCCATGCTGACGAGCGGTACAACCTTCACGGCGTGCTCGGAAATCCGCCTCAAGAACACGCTGGAAGTAGCTCTTGTGCTCGACAATTCCGGCTCGATGAACGAGCTCGGTTCCGGCACCGGCGCGAAGCGAATAGATCTGCTGAAGACTGCCGCCAAGCAGCTTGTCGATACACTGGCGCTGCAGGCACAGCAGATGAAGCAGGTCAGCAAGCCGGTGCAGTTCTCCCTCGTGCCGTTCGCGGCTTCGGTCAATGTCGGTCCCACCCATGACCAGGATAGCTGGATGGACCAGGACGGCATCTCCCCGATCCAGCACGAGGATTTCGACTGGACGAAGATGACCCCCGCCAACGATCCGGACAAATACGCCGAGAAGTTCAACGGCGTCTGGTACAAGCGGGGCACCGGCTGGGGCGAAACTCAGGATCAACCACTGACCCGCTTCAGCCTTTACGCCGACATCACGGTCGAGTCCGGCCGCGAAGAAGTGCCAAACACGAAACAGTATATCTGCGACACCTATAACAAAAAAGGCAACTGCAGCAGAGGCCACTGGACCACTCCGGAATATATTTACACCACCAGCCGTTATGCGAGCTGGCAGGGTTGCGTCGAGGCGAGGTCGCACCCGTATAACAACGACGATACGACGCCGAACAGCGCCACGCCTGCCACGCTGTTCGTGCCGATGTTTGCGCCGGACGAGGCTGGCACCCTCTGGCTCGATTTCAACCGCGACGGCGCTAACGACGTGACCTATCTGTCCTATAGTTACGGCAACAACTGGTGGGCCGACTGGCCCTACACCGCAAATCCGACCGCATCCGAGCGGCAGTCGGACATGCGCAAATATTTTCTGGTCAAACCTTACGGCTCGAACTCGGCCGCCTCGGGCGACGGCCCGAATGCATCCTGCACGACCAACCCGATAACGACGCTCAAGGACGTGAGCCAGATTGCCGAGAAAGAGGAGATCAACAACGCCATCGACGCTATGGCGCCGAACGGCAACACCAACGTGCCGGAAGGGCTTGCCTGGGGCTGGCGGACGGTGTCGAGCAATGAACCTTTCACCGAGGGCCGGCCGAATACCGAAAGGGGCAACGACAAAGTGGTGATCGTGCTGACTGACGGCGCCAATACCTACAGTGCTGTCAGCGACAGCGGCTATGCCAACAACAGGTCGACCTATGCCGCTTACGGCTACACCGGCCTGACATATCCGGGCTCTGGAAGCGTGACGCGCCTGTTCATGAACACGAGCACTGACATCGGCAAGACCACCTATACCGGCGCCAACTACACCGCCGCTCTGGACGAGCAGATGCAGACCCTTTGCGCCAATGCAAAGAATTCGAACATTCTCGTCATGACAGTCGCGCTGGACCTGTCGACCACCGATGCCGGCGACAAGAAAGCACTCGACGCGCTGAAGGCCTGCTCCTCGGACTCGCGCTTCCGCAAGGATCCCACCGATCCGACCAAGCCGGCCAAGCTGTTCTGGAACGCGACCGGGGCGACGCTGTCGGACAATTTCAAGGAAATCGCCAACGAATTGTCGAACCTGCGCATCGTCGGCTGACATGTAAGCAGCGATGCGACGGGCTGGCGCAATGGCTTGCGCTGTCATGCTCTTGCGCGTGCGGACTGGCGAGGGCACTTTGGGGGCGTTCGCCTGACCGTGCACATCGGATGGAGATCATCGGGAGGCGCGGACGGGTCTTGTCGCCATCCGGAGATGCACCTGTGCCCGAAGCCACCAACCATCTCGCCTTCGCGCTGGTCTGCCTCGGCATGGTGCTGACGCCTGGCCCGAATATGATCTATTTGATCTCGCGATCGCTGTCACAGGGGCCGAAAGCCGGTCTGATCTCGCTCGGTGGCGTGGCGCTCGGCTTTGTCTTCTACGTGTTGTCGGCGGCATTCGGCATCACCGCGCTGCTGCTTGCCGTGCCTTACGCCTATGATGCGCTGCGCTTTGCTGGCGCGCTCTACCTTTTGTCGCTTGCCTGGCAAGCAGTGAGGCCAGGCGGACGCTCGCCATTCCAGGTCCGGGAACTGCCGAAAGACAGGCCGCGCAAATTGTTCGCCATGGGCCTGATGACCAATCTGCTCAACCCGAAGGTGGCGGTGCTTTATCTCTCGTTGCTGCCGCAATTCATCAGCCCCGGAAAGGGCCACGTGCTGTCGCAGCTTCTGGTACTCGGCACCACGCAGATCGCGATCAGCCTCACCGTCAACGCGATCATCGCGGTTACGGCCGGCTCGATCGCCGTCTTCCTCGCCGGCCGGCCGGTATGGCTGGTCATCCAGCGTTGGATGATGGGCACGGTGCTGACCACACTGGCCCTGAGGATGGCGACCGACGCGCAGCGTTAACTAGAGCATCGGACCAAAAGTGGGCACCGGTTTTGGGTAAATCCGATGCTCGAACAAAGGATGCTCGAACAAAGATAGAGCGGCGGCACCGCTGCGCTAGCTTACATCGGCCGCCGGTCCTGCTGCGCCCGCTCCGGTTCGACCACCCTGCGATAGAGATGCCACGTCGCATGGCCAAGCACGGGCATGACGACGGCGAGCCCTGCAAACAGCGGGATCGAGCCGATGACCAGCAGCACGGCGACCATCAGCCCCCACAGCGCCATCTGCAGCGGGTTAGCCATCACCGCCCGTGCCGATGTCTCGATTGCCGAGACAGCGCCGACATCGCGGTCGAGCAGCAGCGGGAAAGCGACGACGGTCGTCGCCAGCACGATCGCGGCGAAGACGAAGCCGGCCGCATTGCCGAGCAGGATCAGCGTCCAGCCTTTGGTCGTCATCAGCACCTCGCGCACAAAGCCGCCGATCGAAGCCGGCGGCTGATTGCCGAACAGGCCGGTGTAGATCGATTGCGCGGTGAACAGCCAGAGCAGGAACAGTGCCACCAGCATGACGCCGATGACCGCGATCGCCGGCAGCGCCGGCGAGTGGCGCACGTCGAGCGCGTGCCACCAGGACGTGTCCATGCCGAGTTCGCGGCGGCGGCTGATCTCGTAGAGGCCGATCGCGGCGAAGGGTCCAAGCAGGGCGAAGCCGGACATCAGCGGGTAGAGCAGCTGGATGGCGTTGGAGCCGGATGTCGTCCACCGCGCCAGGATCAGTCCGACCACCGGATAGATCAGGCACATGAACACGTAGTGCGATGGCTTTGCCCAGAAATCCTCGACGCCCATCCGCAGCGCATCCATCAGGTCCGCCGTGGTGATGCGGCGCACCGTGGGCTGCACGTGCATTCCACGTGCGTCCGACATGACATGAAAGCTGGCCATACCATTCTCCCGTATTCGGGGGCGGCCACCGCCAGGATGGCCGCCCGTAGCTGCCACTTCAAGAGCGATGGCATGATAGCCGAATTTGATGTGCTTGTCGCGAATCGGGTGGTGTTGGAGCGCGCCGGCGGCACAGGGCGTGTTCGCGCCGCGCGGCTGACGTATGCTAGGCAGCGAAGCGTTCAATCACCTCGGCCAGCGGAATATGGCCAAGACAGGCACCCGAACCCGCCGGCTTTTCGCCATCCTCGATGGCCTGCGCATACCGCACGTCCGGATCGCTTTCGATCCGGCGGCGCAACGCCGCCAGCTTGGGACAGGCGGGCCTGTCGACTGACTTGTGGAACTCTGCCCAGCGCGCCACGCACCGCGCTGGCGCGGCGCTCCGATGGCTCATGGGCGGCTTGAAGCGGCGATCGCGGGATAGTCGGTATAGCCAGCGGAGCCGCCGCCATAGAGCGTCGCGGGGTTGAACTCCGTCAGCGGCGCGCGCGTCCTCAGCCGTTCCACAAGGTCGGGATTGGCGATGAACGGGCGCCCGAAGGCGAACAGGTCCGCCTTGCCCTCGGCGAGCCGCGACGCCGCGAGTTCGAGGTCATAGCCGTTATTGGCGATATAGGTGTTGTTAAAGCGCCGGCGAAGCGATCCGAAGTCGAACGGCGCGACATCGCGCGATCCGCCCGTGGCGCCCTCGACGACATGGATGTAGACGATGCCCAAAGCGTCGAGTTGATCGACGATATAATCGAACTGCGCCTGGGGGGCGCTGCTCGAGACGCCGTTGGCGGGCGAGATGGGCGAAATCCGGATGCCGGTGCGCTCGGCGCCGATCTCCTCGACCACCGCAGTCGCAACCTCCAGCATCAGCCGGGCGCGGTTCTCGACCGATCCGCCATAAGCATCCGTGCGCACGTTGGCCCCGTCCTTGGCGAACTGGTCCCGCAGATAGCCGTTGGCGCCGTGAATCTCGACGCCGTCGAAGCCGGCCTCAATGGCGCTCGCGGCTGCTTGTCGGAAATCGCTAACGATACCCGGAAGCTCGTCGAGCTCCAGCGCGCGGGGGTCCGAAACGTTGACAAAGCCGTTGTTGACGAACGTCTTGGTCGCGGCCCGGATCGCCGAGGGCGCCACCGGCGCGGCGCCGTTCTCCTGCAGATCGACGTGCGATACGCGACCGACATGCCAGAGCTGCAGGAAAATCCGCCCGCCCTTGGCGTGCACGGCGGTCGTGACCTTGCGCCAGCCGTCGATCTGAGCCCGGGAGTAGATGCCGGGCGTGTCCTGGTAACCCTGTCCCTGCTGCGAGATCTGCGTGGCCTCCGAAATCAGCAGGCCGGCCGACGCGCGCTGGCCGTAATACTCCGCGGCGAGATCGCCTGGAACGAAGCCCGGGCCAGCGCGATTGCGCGTCAGGGGCGCCATGACGATACGATTGGATAGGGTCAGCGAGCCGAGAGTATAGGGCTCAAACAGCGTTGTGCTCGTCATAGGTCACCTTTGTTGTCCCCGCCGCGGCGGGTCGTTTATCGAAATGGCTTCGTTGGTGCTCAGGCGACCGTGCGGTACCGCTCGGCGGGATGTTCGTTCCGATAGTTCGGAAGCATGGCCTGGCGCGCGGCCTGAAGCGCGTCCCACTGCCCGGCATCGGGAAGCGGCGGGATGGTCACCGGTTCGCGGCGGTCGAAGCCGACCAGCGCCGCATCAACCAGATCGTTCACCTCCATCACGTTGGAAAGCGTGTTGACGTCGGCGCCGACGTGTTCCCAGATCTCAGTTCGCGTCGTGGCGGGAAGCACGGCCTGGACGTAGACACCCTTCGGCGCGAGCTCGAGGCTGAGTCCCTGCGACAGAAACAGCACGAAGGCTTTGGTTGCGCCGTAGACGGTCATGCCGAACTCCGGCGCCAGGCCGACCACGGAGCCGATGTTGACGATCGCCCCTTCGCCGGCCGTCGCGAGACGCGGGGCCATGGCGCTGGCAAGCCGCAGAAGTGCGGTCGTGTTGAGCGCAACGAGCCGAGCGACGTCATCGGTGCTCTGCTCGATAAAGCTTCCGCCGATGGCCGTTCCGGCATTGTTGACGAGAATCCCGATGTGGGCGTCATCGCGCAGCCTCGTCTCTACCGTTGCAAGCTCGGCAGGCTGCGTAAGATCAGCCTGGATGATGTCGATCGCCACGCCATTTTCCTGACGCAGACGGGCCGCCAGAGCCTCCATTCGTGCCATGTCACGGGCAACCAGCACGAGGTCGTGCCCGCGGCGCGCGAAGCGCTCGGCATAGGCGGCTCCGATGCCGGTGGAGGCGCCGGTTATGAGGACTGACGGAATGGTGGTCATGGCATTGCTCTTTTCTCTGATGGACTCTATATTCATGACGATCATCATGATTGTCGCTAAATATGATACCCATCATGTAAATGTCAACGGGGCCGGCGGAGAATTTTGAAATGAAGGTCAGTCGAGAACAGATGGCGGAGAACCGTCGCCGAATTCTGGATGTTGCCAGCCGGCTGTTTCGCGACAAGGGGTTCGACGCGGTCAGCGTGGCGGAGGTGATGAACGCCGCCGGGCTCACCCATGGCGGCTTCTATGGCCATTTCAGTTCGAAGGACGACCTGATCGCGCAGACCCTTGCCCATGTCCTCGCTGCTGACTCAGGCGGAGGGGGCGATCTTCGCGCTTATGTGGATGCCTATCTTTCGCCCCGTCATCGCGACAACGCCGCCGGTGGTTGCCCGACGGCGGGCCTTGCCGCGGCCATTCGCCATCAGACCCCGGCTGCACGCTCGGCCATGACGGAAGGCCTTCGATCGCAGATCGACCGTATCGGCAAGGCGCTCCCGGAGTTGGATCCGGCAGACAGACGCCGCGCAGCGATCGGAAGCTGGGCAGCGATGGTGGGGGCAGTGATCCTCGCCCGGGCGATAGATGATGCCGCGCTTTCGGATCAAGTTCTGGAACAGACGCGTGCCTGGATCGATGCCGGGATCAGCCAAGTGTCTGCAGGCTAGCGGTCTGCGGCAGGAGTGCTCTTGTCGAGAGCAATGCGGCCATCGGCGGTGGTTGGGTAACTATCTTGGAGATGTCGCGCCGTAGCATGCAATCAGCGGGGTTCGCGGACGCTAGGGGCGCAGTGAGCGAGATTTTTGAGCGCCTGCCCGGCAAAAGCCATGATCACCGCTATGTCAGTCGGGCATGACCGTTGCCAAAATCGAAAATTCCGATGCCCGACCAAACTTTAACAGGCGAATGCTATTTAGGGCTGCCGGCCTCGCCGCGCTGGCCGGGCTCGCTGCCTGCGCCACCGTCCTGCCCACCGGCGAAGGCGCCGGAGTCTCCGCCTCCGCCGTCGGCACGCTGGCGAGCATCCGCGCCTCAGCCGGTCTTGGACCGCTTGTCCCCGACCCTCAGCTCGAACAGGCAGCCCTGCAGCAGTCCGGCTATATGGCGCGCGGCGGCCGCATGACGCACACCACCGGCTGGGGCAAGGGATTTGCCTCGCGCGTCAAGGGCAACGGCATTAGCGGTGCTGCCGCCGAAAACATCGCCGAGGGCCGTTTCGATCAGCAGAAGCTGTTCGATATCTGGATGCATTCGGCCGGCCACCGCCGCAACATGCTCGACCCGCGCTTCACCCGCTTCGGTCTGGCCTATGTGCGGGACGGCCGCGACAGCTCGCTGCGCTATTGGGCCCTTGTTCTGGGCAGATAGGAGGCGTGAACGGCACGTCGACGAGCCGTCAGTCCATATGCGCGGCGGGACCGGCGGTCGGACCAGCCTTTGGCTTGCGCAGCAGGAAAACAAACGGGATGGCAAGCAGCGTCATCATCATCAGCAGCTTGAAGTCATTGACGTAAGAGATCATCATCGCTTGGATATTGACCATGCCGTCCACTTGCGAAAGCGCCGTCGGATCGCCGCCCGCCGCTGCCGGCGACGCCGCCCAGAGATTGGGATTGAACGGGTTGATGTAGGCTGAGAGCTCGGCATGGTTCACCTGCGTGTTGCGTACCAGCAGAACCGTCACCACCGATACGCCGATCGACGAGCCAAGATTGCGCACCAGGCTGAATAACGCCGTGGCATCGGTGCGGAAGCGCGCGTCGAGCGTGGCGAAGGCCACGGTCGACAGCGGCACGAACACCATTCCCATTCCAAGGCCCTGGATGACGCCGGAGCTGAGGATGAGCCAGCTGTCCATCTGCGGTGAAAAGCTGGACATGGTGTAGAGCGATTGCGCGGTCAGGAGGAAGCCGATGACGACGAGGATTCGGGCATCGACCTTGTGCATGATGCGGCCGACGACGAGCATGGCAATCATCGTGCCGACGCCGCGTGGTCCCATAACGATGCCGATGGTGAGGGTCGGATAGCCGAAGATGGTCGACAGCATTGGCGGCAGCAGCGACATGCTCGCCAGAATGAGCACGCCCATGACAAAGATGAATGCCAGTCCGGTCACAAAATTGCGGTCGAGGAATATCTTCGGGTCGATGAAGGGCTGCTCCGCCGTCAACGTGTGAATGATGAACATCCAGAAGCCGGTGATGGAAAGACCGAGTTCGATCCAGATCTCGACCGAGGAAAACCAGTCGACCTCACCGCCGCGATCAAGCACCAGCTGCAGCGCACCGACGCCGAGCGAGAGCATGGCGAAGCCGAAGAAATCGAAGCTCCGCACCCGCCTTGCAATGCTCGGAAGATATGCGGCCATGCCAAGGAAGGCGATGATGCCGACCGGCAGGTTGATGAAGAACACCCAGCGCCAGTTGAAATTCTCGGTCAACCAGCCACCCAGAGTCGGGCCAAGGATCGGTCCCAGCATGATGCCGGCGCCCCAGATAGCCATCGCCTGGCCGTGGCGTTCCCTCGGGTTGATGTCGAGCAGGAAGGTCTGCGACAGCGGCACGATCGCCGCGCCGAACACGCCTTGCATGAGGCGGAACAGCACCATGGTTTCAAGGCTCCATGCCAGACCGCACAGCATGGAGAAGATGGTGAAGCCGACCACCGACGTCAGGAAAAGCTCCTTGCGGCCGAAGCGGTCGGCCAGCCAGCCGGTCACCGGCGTCATGATCGCCGCGGCAACGATGTAGGAGGTCAACACCCAGTTGATGTTGTCGGGGGAAGCGCCGAGGTCGCCGGTCATGGTCGGCAACGCAACGTTGGCGATCGTGGTGTCGAGCGCCTGCATGATCGTCGCCAGCATCAACGCAACGGTGATCAGGCCGCGGTGCGGCACTTCTCGAAAGGGTTCTGGCGTGCTCATGATGTGGAACTTCCGGCAGGTAACAAAAGCGTATACACTAGAGCGACGTGCGTCCATTTGGACGGACAAGGTACGCTCTAGTGCTTTGAGTAGCGCATCGTGCTTTCCGAAAATCGATTCGGATTTTCGGGCCGATGCGCGAGGCTTCCGGGCGGCGAGGCCTTCCGTGTGGAGAGACCCTCATCGCGTGGGACGCGAAATCGATGTGGGGGGTTACATCGACCGAGCGTCTCGATAACGGGCGCCTGCCGCCCGGAAACCTGAGGACCGAAGGGGGCCTGCGTCGGGTTATTCAGGCTTCGGCCTGGCCGCAACGCCGCCCGGTCCGAACCCCAATCCTCACCGCATCTCCCCTCAGACCAATCCTGTCATCTGCGTTCCTCTCCCTGCGCGGCCTGCATTCTACTCGTTGCGCCTCAGACCTCATCATCCAATGGAACGAGGTGGTCTATTGCGCCTCACCCGCCGTGGCGTGGCCGAAGATGCTCGGAAGCCCGCGGGAAACGCCGGTGTCCACCGTGACGGTCGCGCTCATGCCGGTGCGCAGCGCCATCTTGGCGCCGGCATCGGCCAATTGCAGGCGTACCGGAATGCGCTGGGTGACCTTGACCCAGTTGCCGGTGGCGTTTTGGGCGGGCAACAGCGAGAACTCGGCCCCCGTGCCGGCGCCGATCGCCTTGACCGTGGCTTCGAACGTCTTGCCCGGATAGGTGTCGACCACGATTTCAGCCTTCTGGCCGGGCTTCATATTGGTGAGCTGGGTTTCTTTGAAATTGGCATCGATCCAGGTGTCGCCGGTCTCGACCAGCGAAAACAGCGGCGTACCCGCGCCGACATACTGGCCGACCTTGAACGAGGCAGCCTGGCTGACGATGCCGTCGGCCGGCGCCCTGACCGTGGTCTGCGCCAAATCGTAGGCAGCCTTGTCGCGCGCAGCGAGTGCCGCCATCACGGTCGGATGCTTGTCGGTCTCGATATCAGGATTGCCGCCAAGTGCGGCCTTGGCGCTGAGGATGCCCTGCTCGGCCACGGCCAGTTGCTGCTTGGCCTTGTCGAGATCGTTCCCGGCCTCGTCCAACGACGACTTGGCATTGATGCCCTTGCGGGCAAGGTCGGCGGCCCGGTCATATTGCGACTGCGCGTAGTCGACCTGGCTGGCGTCGGACTTCTCCTGCGCTATCGTCTGGCTATAGGCTGCCCGCAGCTGCTCGACAGTGAGGCGCGCGCCGGCCACCGCCGCGTCGGCCTGGGCCAATGCGATCCGGTAGGGCTCGGGATCGATGGCGAACAGCACGTCGCCCTGCTTGACGGCCTGGTTGTCGAAAATGTCGACCTGAACGATGCGGCCCGCCGCATCGGCGGCGATCGAGACCTTGGCCTGCTGCAGATTGGCGTTCTCGGTCTCCTGGTAACGGCCGCCGGTCACCCAGACGTAGCTGCCGCCGGCGATCAGTGCCACCGGGAGCGCAAACATTAAAAGAAAGCGGCCGGCACGGCGCTTCTTCTTCGGCGCCACCGGCGCCGACGCTAATTGCGGTGCAGCCGTTACCGGAGCTGCCGCCGGCTGCGCGGGAGCTTCCATCTCCAGCTTGGTCGCATTCTCTACCTTGGCTACCGCGTTCATGCTGCTGCGCCTTCTGTACTCTCGACTTTTTCGCCGGACGCCGTCTCGCCGTCCGCCAGGTTCTTGGCCATCGCCTCCAGTGCCTTGATCAGGATGCGGCGATCTTCAGGCGACACGCCGGTCAGCGATTCTTCATACACTTCACCAGCAAGGCTCTTGATCTGTGCGTAGGCCTCGCTCGCCTTGGCAGTGGGAAAGATCATGCGGACGCGGCGGTCGGCTGCGTCGGAACGGCGCTCGATCCAGCCGCCCTCCTCCATGCGGTCGACCAGGCGCGACACGCTGATCGGCTCGATCTCGAGAAGCTCGGCGAGCCGTGCTTGCGTGATGCCTTCTTCCTTGGCGACGCGAACCATAAGCCGCCATTGCGCCGAGGAAAGGCCGAGCCCGCTGGCCCTCGCCTCGAAGCGCTTGCGCATCAGGCGCTGCACGTCGTGGATCAAAAAGCCCAACCTGTCGATGCTGTCGGAAACCATAAGCAGCATATATTATGAGCGTGCTTACTATTCAAGGTACGGCATTGTGCCAGAAGCCGGCAAGTATGCATGGCAGTCATTCAGGGTCGCTCGCAAAACCGCAATTGAGCAGGCTGAAATTGACCGATGCTCGGTCGAGTTTGCGCAATGCGCAATTTCGATCAAACTGGCTGTGCAAGCAGACGGCACCATGACTTTGCCAATGCGAAGATTGCGAAGACTGGCCCATTGCAAAGACTGGACCAATGCAAGGAGACATATGAACCCGACCGAGAAAGCGCTGTGGTTCGTCGAAAGCCATTTGCCGGAAGCGGTCTCGCTCGACGATGTCGCCAAGAGCAGCGGCGTGTCGCGCTTTCACGTGACGCGGGCTTTCGGTGCGGCGACCGGCCGTTCGGTGATGGGCTACGTGCGTTCTCGCCGGCTGACCGAGGCGGCGCGCAGGCTTGCCGCCGGCGCACCCGACATCCTCTCGGTCGCGCTCGACGCCGGCTACGCCTCGCATGAGGCCTTCACCCGCGCCTTCCGCGACCAGTTCGGCACCACGCCGGAACTGGTGCGCGCGCAAGGCTCGCTCGACAACCTCGATCTCGTGGAGCCGATCCTGATGGACCAATCCTTCCTCACCAATCTCGAGCCGCCGCGTTTTGAGACCAGCCGGCCGTTTCTCATCGCCGGTCTCGGCGAGCGCTACAGCTGCCAAACCAGCGCCGGCATCCCGATGCAGTGGCAGCGGTTCGGCCCCTATATCGGCAACATTCCGGGCGAGATTCGCGACGTTGCCTATGGCGTCTGCGTCAAGGGCGACGATGCAGGCAATTTCGACTATATCGCTGGCGTCGAAGTGTCCGATTTTTCGGACCTGCCGAGGGAATTTTCGCGCGTGCGTGTGCCGGCGCAGAAATACGCCGTGTTCGCCCATCGTGACCACATCTCGACCATTCGCCGCACGGTCAACACGATCTGGAACAAATGGCTGCCGGCCTCCGGGCACGAGGTCGCCGACGCGCCCGAATTCGAGCGCTACGGCCCCGAATTCGATCCGCACAGCGGCAATGGCGGGTTGGAAATCTGGATACCGGTCAAGGCCTAGAGCGGTTCGTCGTTTCACGGAAACGCCGAACCGCTCTATCTCTTTGTTTTTGCGCAATTCCGGACGGAAAACCGTTTCACACTTTTCCTGGAATTGCTCTAAAGCACCGCTACAGTTCCAGGTTCCAGTTCTGGCCGACCAGATCCTTGCCGAAGGCGTGGTGGCGCTCTTCGTCGGCCAGCTTGAAACCGGCGGCCTCGTAGATGCGGCGCGCTGAGATGAGCACATCATTGGTCCACAGCGTCAACGTCTTGTAGCCCTTGGCACGGGCAAAGCCGATGCATTCCTCGACCAGCCGCCTGCCGATGCCGAGACCGCGCGCCGAGGGTTCGACATAGAGCAGGCGCAGCTTCGCCACCGCTTCCGACTGGCGCACGACAAAGACCGAGCCGACGACCCCTTCCCGCTCGGCGATCCAGCTGCGTTCCCATTTCGGATCGAAGGATTTGACAAAGGCGCCAAGGATTTCGGCGACCAGCGCCTCGTAGGTTTCGTCCCAGCCATATTCCTGCGCGTAGAGCAGGCCCTGGCGATGGATGATCCAGCCGATATCGCCGACCTGCAAAGCCCGCAGCATGTAGGGAATTTTAGGCTCCGCGCGATCGCCCAGCAGGCGCTGCACCGTCTGCATCGCCTTGACCAGCGTGTCCTGTTCCGGAGCGGGAAGCCGGTCGAGCAAGGCCGCGACCTGATCGTGCGAACCCTGGTTCAGCGGCGCGAACGCCACCCTTCCCGCCGGCGTCAGCGCGATCGACGAGCGCCGCGCATCGGCTTCCGTCGCCGCGCGCTCGACCAGGCCGCGCTCCTCGAACTTTTTCAGCAACCGGCTGAGGTAGCCGGGATCGAGACCGAGATCGCGCGCAAGATCGGTGGCGGTCAGGCCATCGCGATGCGCCAGTTCATAGAGCACACGAGCCTCGGTCAGCGAGAAGGCGCTTTTCAGCAGCCCTTCGTCGAGCAGGCCGATCTGGCGGGTGTAGAAGCGGTTGAAGCCCCGCACTGCATCGATCCGCTCCTTGCCGGGTTGATGATGAACCGTCATGGCCTCCTCCTGCCGCACAAGATCAACCATTTATTTGACTTAGTCAACTATTAATGGATTAGCCAACCGCCCTGTCGAGCAAGCGCCGAGCCGGTTCGACGGCGTTCTCATCGCCTCCACCGGGCCTGTAGCACGGCGGAATCGTGCCCGCTTCTAATGCTTGAATCGCCGAAGCGTCGGCAACGACATCATCCCGGAGCGGCGCGGCCGAATTACGCCGTCGCGCGCCTTGACTCTCGCCAGCCATCGGCTTATCTCACCGCCACGTTAGCACTCGCCATTGGTGAGTGCTAAGCGTAGGTCCGGCGTCGCCGGACGGAGGAACTGTTCTCACCATTCTCATCGAGGAATAAAAAATGGCAAAGTCGAAGTTCCGCCCGCTTCATGACCGCGTGGTCGTACGCCGGGTTGAATCCGAATCCAAGACTGCCGGCGGGATCATCATCCCCGATACGGCGAAGGAAAAGCCGCAGGAAGGCGAGATCATCGCCGTTGGTTCCGGCGCCCGCGACGAAGCCGGCAAGCTCGTCCCGCTGGACGTCAAGGCCGGCGACCGCATCCTGTTCGGCAAGTGGTCGGGCACCGAAGTCAAGCTCAATGGCGAAGACCTTCTGATCATGAAGGAATCCGACATCATGGGCATCATCGGCTGAATATCGGCCTCACCGTCACTTAAATCTTCGGGCTCAATTCAAGCCCCTGCCAGGAGCTAAAAATGGCTGCCAAAGACGTAAAATTTTCCCGCGATGCCCGTGAGCGCATGCTGCGCGGCGTCAACATCCTCGCCGACGCAGTGAAGGTCACGCTTGGTCCCAAGGGCCGCAACGTCGTTATCGACAAGTCGTTCGGCGCACCGCGCATCACCAAGGACGGCGTCACCGTCGCCAAGGAAATCGAGCTTGAAGACAAGTTCGAGAACATGGGCGCGCAGATGGTCCGCGAAGTCGCTTCGAAGACCAACGACATCGCCGGCGACGGCACCACGACGGCGACCGTTCTGGCGCAGTCGATCGTCCAGGAAGGCCACAAGGCGGTTGCCGCCGGCATGAACCCGATGGACTTGAAGCGCGGCATCGACCTCGCGGTTAGCGACGTCGTCGCGACGCTGATCAAGAACGCCAAGAAGATCAAGACCTCGGAAGAGGTTGCCCAGGTCGGCACCATCGCCGGCAATGGCGATGCTTCGGTCGGCTCGATGATTGCCGAAGCGATGCAGAAGGTCGGCAACGAGGGCGTCATCACGGTCGAGGAAGCCAAGACCGCCGAGACCGAACTCGAAGTCGTCGAAGGCATGCAGTTCGACCGCGGCTATCTCTCGCCCTACTTCGTCACCAACGCCGACAAGATGGTTGCGGATCTGGAAGACGCCTACATCCTTCTCCACGAGAAGAAGCTCTCCAACCTGCAGGCCATGCTGCCGATCCTCGAGGCGGTCGTGCAGACCTCGAAGCCGCTGGTCATCATCTCGGAAGACGTCGAAGGCGAGGCTCTGGCGACGCTGGTCGTCAACAAGCTGCGTGGCGGCCTGAAGATCGCCGCCGTCAAGGCGCCGGGCTTCGGTGATCGCCGCAAGGCCATGCTGGAAGACATCGCCATCCTCACCGGTGGCCAGGTCATTTCCGAAGACCTCGGCATCAAGCTCGAGAATGTTGGCCTCAACATGCTCGGCCGCGCCAAGAAGGTGTCGATCTCCAAGGAGAACACCACCATCGTCGACGGTGCCGGCAAGAAGGCCGAGATCCAGGGCCGCGTTGCCCAGATCAAGCAGCAGATCGAGGAGACCACCTCGGACTACGACAAGGAGAAGCTGCAGGAACGTCTCGCCAAGCTGGCGGGCGGCGTTGCCGTCATCCGCGTCGGCGGTGCGACCGAGATCGAAGTCAAGGAAAAGAAGGACCGCGTCGATGACGCCCTCAACGCGACCCGCGCGGCCGTCGAAGAAGGCATCGTTCCCGGCGGCGGCGTCGCACTCCTGCGCGCTTCGCTGAGCATCAAGGCTGTCGGCGCCAACTCCGACCAGACCGCGGGCATCAGCATCGTGCGTCGCGCGCTGCAGGCTCCGGCTCGCCAGATCGCGGCCAACGCCGGTGCGGAAGCATCGATCGTTGCCGGCAAGATCCTCGAGAACAAGGGCCCGACCTTCGGCTTCAACGCCCAGACCGGCGAATATGGCGACATGATCGCCATGGGTATCGTCGATCCGGTCAAGGTCGTGCGCACGGCTCTCCAGGACGCGGCCTCGGTCGCCGGCCTGCTGGTCACCACCGAAGCCATGATCGCGGAGGCTCCGAAGAAGGAGTCGGCTGGCGCCGGCATGCCTGGCGGCATGGGCGGCGGCGGCATGGGCGGCATGGGCGGCATGGATTTCTAAGGAGTCCGTCTCAAAAAGCTTACGGAAAGGGCGGCAGCAATGCCGCCCTTTTTCGTTGATGTTGGGGGATTGAGAAGCCGTCCGCTCGCAAGCGAGCGGGTGCATATCCCGCACCGCCGCGTCTCTTCGGCCACTGTAACGGCATGGATCCTAGGGTCTCCGCAACGTCGCTTCGCTCCTGCTCCGCCCTAGGATGACGAAAGGCATAGTGAGCTGCGGCCAATCACGGACGGTGGCGTTTGGCAGGTGACTGCAACAGATCGTCAGAAATCTCACTGCGTAAGATTCGCGGCCGATGGCAAATCGTAAGCCTTCAGGACTGGCCGAAACCATACTCCCTTCGTCATCCTATGGCGGAGCAGGAGCGAAGCGACGTTGCGGAGACCCTAGGATCCATGCCGTTACTTCCAGGCGTCGCGGCGGTGCAGAACATGAATCGCTGAGCTGAGGTCTCGGCTTTCGGCCCTTTCGGCAGCATCCGCACCAGCTTCGATGCGATAAAGGCCACAAACGTCACCTCGCCGTTGCAGCGACCTCTTTGGCAGGCAAAGCACCTTCTATCAGCGCGGCGACTTCATCGGCCACCGCCACCACCGGGGCACGGTCGCGGGTGGCTCGCGCGATCACCATCAGCCCTTCCAGCGATGATTCGACAAGCAGCGCCAGAGCGCGGGCGCGGCGCTCGGGCACCCCTGCCCTGACGAAGGCCGCCTGCAGCAAGCCTATCCATTGCTCGAAAGCCGACCGGCACAGTTCGGCCAGTTCCGGCACGTCGGTCGGCGAGTCCAGCACCACGGGCGCGATCGGACAGCCGAGCGTGAACTGGTTGTCCTCCAGCATGCGTGCGACCGCCTGGTAGATATGGTGGACGGCCACCGCCGGATCTTTTTCGGCGGCCAGCTCTTCGCCAAGCCTTTGAGTCACCTTGTCAACGCTGTCGCGCGTGACTTCGATGACCAGCTGGTCCTTGCCGCCCGGAAAATGAAAATAGAGCGATCCTCGTGGCGCACCGGAGGCGCTCAAAATGTCGTTGAGCGAAGTACCGTGATAGCCGCGCTGCCTCAGCAGCAGCGCCGTCGCCTCGATCATGCGGGTGCGGGTATCGTTGGCCATGTCAACCTCTGTCAGGAGTTCGCATTATAGGCCTTGCGCATAATAAGACAATCGGTTTACATAATATGTAGATCAGTCTATATATACCGGCGTCATCGAAGAGGAGACCGATAAAATGACCATCCGTGAAGCAGAGGCCCAATGGCAGGGGTCGTTAAAAGAAGGTTCGGGCCGCCTGCGGCTCGGCAGCGGCGTCTTCGAAGGCGCCTATTCCTTCCCATCGCGCTTCGAGAACGGTCCCGGCACGAATCCCGAGGAACTGATCGCGGCGGCGCATGCCGGCTGCTTTTCGATGGCGCTGAGCGCCATACTGGGCAGCGGCGGTCATGTCCCGGTACGAATCCACACCGTCGCCAAGGTGCATCTCGGCACGAGCACGGCCGGACCGACGATCACCCGCATCGACCTTGAAACGGAAGCCGAAATCCCGGGCCTGGCGACCGAGGAATTCCAGCGGCTTGCCCAATCCGCGAAGACGACATGCCTGGTCTCCCGCGCTTTGGCCGGCGTGGCGGATATCAGGCTCAAGGCCGGCCTCGTCACGGCCGCCGCTGCGGAAGAATGAAATCAGGAGGTATCGAGATGGAACAGAGTAGTATCATGGTGGCCCATCCAGACGACCAATCCAGACGGACGGCCGAGATCATGCGGCGCTTCAACGACGTGTTCCAAAATCATGATCCGTCGGCACTCCCGGGCCTGGTGGCCGAGGACTGCGTCATCGAAAATACCGTGCCGGCGCCGGATGGCGCCCGCCATGCCGGCCGGGAGGCGTGCGTCGGCCTATGGTCGGCGATCGCCAGCGAACCAGGCACGCGCTTCGATATTGAAGAGACGTTCGTCGCCGGTGATCGCGCGACAATCCGCTGGCGCTATTTCATGGCCGACGGCAACTCCATCCGTGGCGTCAATCTGATGCGCATAGCGGACGGGCAGATCGTCGAGGCGATGGGATACGTCAAGGGGTAGCGCCAACGGGTGCTACCGCTCGGTCAGCGCCAGTTTTGCGCCGAGCGCGACGAAGGCGCCGGCGAAGGTGCGGCGCATCCAGGTCAGTACCATCGGCCGCGACACGACATGGCTGCGGATCGAGGCAGCGAAGATGCCGTAGCCGACGAAGACGACGAAGGTCAAAAGCATGAAGACGGTGCTGAGCTCCAGCATCTTCGACAGCGCATGCGGTTCGGTGGTGCTGACGAACTGCGGCAGGAAGGCGAAGAAGAAGATCGACAGCTTCGGGTTGAGGATGTTGATGAGGATGCCCGAGGTGATCACCTTGCCGACCGAGCGCGGCGCGACATCCTGCCCGACGTTCAAGCTGCCGCTTTCTTTCAGCGTGTTCCACGCCATGTAGAGCAGGTAGGCGACGCCCAGATATTTCAACGTTTCGAAGGCGAGCGCGCTGGTGTGCAGCAGCGCCGCCAGACCGGTGATGGCGGCCGCCATATGCGGAATGATGCCGAGTGTGCAGCCGAAAGCAGCGATGATGCTGGCGCGCGCGCCACGCGAAAGCCCGGCGCTCAGCGTATAGAGAACGCCGGTGCCGGGCGAAGCCACGACAATCAGCGAGGTCAACAAGAATTCGATGCTCACGGATGATCCTCCGGCGTTGTTCCCTGCCGCCGGCAGCGTAGCCAGCCAAATGCGCGGGCACAAGCCAGCCCGCGGGCCGGTACCCAACAGCCAGTCTGGTTGACTGGCTGCCGCATCGGCGCATAGTCGTCGACTTACGCGATGTTCCCTTTGGGGAACAGTCGTATGAGGGGAGGCAAGCCATGGAAGTCGCTGATGGCGCACGTGTCGACGTTCACGTCCCGTATATTCTCGTCCATTCCGATCGTGAGATCAGGCGTCTCAGCCATCAGGCGGGCATCATTAACCCGATCACGCGAAGAATCTTGCTGTCTGCGGGCATAAGACCCGGGATGCGCGTGCTCGACGTCGGCTGTGGCGCGGGCGACGTTACATTCCTGGTTTCCGAGATGGTTGGCAGCGAAGGTCAGGTCATCGGCGCAGATCGGGCTCCGGCGGCTCTTGCGGCGGCTGAGGCGCGCGCGGCGGCGCATCCGATCCAGAATGTCAGCTTCCGCGAAGGCGATCCCGCGGCACTCTCGTTCGACCGACCGTTCGACGCCGTGATCGGCCGCTATGTCCTGATGTTTCAAGCCGATGCTGTGGCCATGCTGCGTGGCGTCGCTCGTCACCTCCGGCCTGGAGGGACCATCGTCTTCCATGAGCCGGATTGGGACGGCTGTCGATCCAGCCCGCCAGCGCCGACCTACGACGACTGCTGTCGATGGATCGTCGAGACGTTCCGGCGCAGCGGTATCGAGACCAATATGGGTATCAAGCTCGATGCGGCTTTCCGCGCGGCTGGATTGACCGCGCCCTCAATGCACTTGGAGGCGGTTGTTGGGGGAACCAAAAGCGGTTTCGACTGGTCACACCAGACCGCTGAACTCATTGTCACGATGCTGCCGGAAATACAGAGCCGGGGAGTTGCGACGGCCGCTGAGGTCGATATTGAAACTTTGGGACAGCGCATGCAGCTCGAAATCGAGGCGGGTAGCGTGATCGTGAGCCGCTCGGAAGTGGGCGCCTGGTCGCGTGCCCCGACCTAAGTGACAAGACTGGAGCGACAGGGTAGCCCGTACCAATCCTTCTCCTGGGTTCTGGGCGGCTGCCTCGCTGGAAAGACCAAGGCGAATATCCCGCTTTTGGCAACGTGCTTGTTCTGGCAGATGAACCGAACGGCGACTTCCCACCCATTCCGGGCGCGCTCCTCACGCCTTAGGGTATCTCTTTAGTAGCACCGCGTCACCACGACATCGCCATGAGCTGGCCCGAAATGACCGCGTTGCATGCGGCGGCGACGTTGGCGGTAGTCATCTTTCTCGGCCCGCTGACATCCGAAATCCAAGCCTGGATTGAAAGCTCGGCGCTGACGGCACGAGTTCGTAGCGGGAATATATTTTCAGCCGGATTCCAGAGGCTGAGTGGCTGGTCGATCCGGCGGAAGGGTAGAAAAGGGGTCGTGAGCTGTATACGCCTCGGGTACCAAGCGTTGGATTTTCGCCACTAGAATCCGGCGCGCCAATGTCGACTTCCACCCGAAGTGAAAGCCAAACTGAGACACTATCCGAGCGCCGTATTACAGCGTCGGCAGCCCATGGCCGCGACGCGCCATCAGGCAATCGTCGCCACCGGGCATGCAGGCGCGGCAGACATCCGGTCGGAGCTGGTAAATGCCACAGGCGGTCGACTTGCCGACCTCGCCGGCAAGCGCCGAGCAGCGCACGCCGTCGCAGCGCATGCCGGATTCGTCGGCCGCCACATAGTCTTGCGGGATCCGATCGAGCTGCGCGTCATCCTCGGTCGAGAAGCGCGGCCATTCGGCCGAATAGGAACAGCAGGCGCCGCAGCTCTGGCAATCGAAGAGAGGAGCGGCGCTCTTCTCCAGCGACGAAAAGTTTCCGGCGCTCGCCAAGGCAAGCAGCCCTGACGCAACCGGATGCAGGTCGGCGTTTCGCGGCAAGGGCGCTATTTTTTCTTCCTGGTCTTGCGCGACGCCACTTCCGCCGGCGACTTGAACAGATCGGTCGCGGCCTCGGCGGTAACGTCGGCTTTCGGCGCGGCGGCCGGCTTGGCCAGCTTTGCGGTGGCAGCGGGTGCCGCCGGCTGGTCCTTGGCAGAAAATTTTATGGCCATATCAATCCTCGTCGGAGAAACGCGATGATGGCGCATTCGGGTTGCGAAGGCGGCCGATCAGCGCCGAGACCGCCGTGATGTTCATTTCCTCGGGTGACCAGTTCCTGGCCTCCTCGATGTGCCGGGGCGCCAGCTCGCGATGCGTGCTGCCGCTATAGGCGGCATCCTGATGGGTGACGCGCTCGTGGGTCTTGGCATTTTCGCGGACATACTCGATCAGATAGTTCGGGCATTCGGAGCGGCCACGCACGCCGAGCCTGACCTGGGCATCGCCATGGGCGCGCCTGCAGCGCTCGAGCTTTTCGAGCACGCGCCGGACATATTCGACCGGCTTGTCGAGCTCTCCTACGACATCGGCGATGGTCGAATCGGCGGCGATCGCCTTTTGCGGGACGCGCTTGGTGGCCATCAGCGTTTGCCCACGCGCTTCGGCGAGGCGGCGAGCGCGGCGGCCGCAGCCATGTCGTCGGCCTCCTTTTCCAGGCGCAGCTCGCGCAGCCGCGCGGTCTTGGCTTCCCGGGCCTGGCTGACAGCATCCTGTTCGGAAATGATGCGGTTGAGCGACATGGACTGGGTCTGGGCCTTGCTGAAGATGGATTCAGCCTGATCGTGGGGCTTCTTTGAAGTGGCGGTCAAGGTCTCTCTCCCGGTTCGGAGCATGATGCCGAAAAATGGCGAGACCGGTCTTTCGACCAGGACCACGCACAAAGCAATACGGCAGTCGGATTCAAATTGCTGAGCATCCTTAACACGTTCAAGCGAACGCGCGGTGCTCTTTTCGAATTTTTGAAGCGCTCCAATGCAAAAGGCCAGGCATTGCCTGACCTCCCGCTGAAGCGCCGCGCGTCCAGTTGAACGCGCTGACACTTTCTCATCTGAGCATGATCCTTTCTGGAAACTGATGTTTCCCGGGTCATGCGCTGGAATTCGCCGTTCACCGGTGCCAGTACATCCGTGGTCACCGGCGAGGCTGAATTCCGTTTTAGGCCGCCTTCAACTGATCGGCGGACATCTTGCCCGACTTGTTGTCGCGGACCATCTCGTAGCCGAGCTTCTGGCCCTCGACGATGTCGCGCATTCCGGCGCGCTCTACGGCCGAGATGTGGACAAAAACGTCGGCTGAGCCGTCGTCAGGCTGAATAAAACCAAAACCCTTGGTGGCGTTGAACCATTTAACTGTGCCTGTGCTCATAACGAACCCTTTCCGTGGCAAATATTCGTTCGCCGTCATGCGAATGCACGACAGCGTTTGTCTCGATTTTGATGGGGGAAGTTCGTCAAAGGCGCGCCTGGACACGCGGATAACAAAAGTCGGTCAAACAAATATCGACGAATTGCTTTTAGACTTCTTTTGGCGCCGTGTCAATTTTTTGCTTTCGCCGTGTCGTAGGCACAGGAGTTGTCCGGGTTAGGTAGCACACGAGTTGTCCGGTTTTCCGTGAGGAGGCGGATCTGGCGCCGAACGGGGCCAGCGCCGCTAAAAAAAATCGCACCGTGCCGGGAACCATTTTGGCATCCGTGCATTTTGGGTATCGTCAGCAGTTCATAAGAGCAATCTCAGGAAAGGCTGACACAAAGGACGCCTCCCGTGCAATAAAACGCGCGAGGGGCGTTCTTTTGTGGCGAGCGGCGACCGCCGCTTAGACCTGGCGGCCAGGGCCGTCGCTCACCGGTGCCCGACGGCCGCTTGGGTGATCACTTGAAGTTGCCATTCGCGGCGTTCGGGAAGCCCGCCTTTGATCGGGCCGGACCGCATTCTCCTTCGCCGCTTCCGCGGACCAGTGATCTCGGAACCGAAAAACCAGCCGCCCGTTTCCAAAACGGCAGATTAATCCCAGGAGATGCGGCCATGGTGAACAGGGATCAGGTTGCGGGCCTAGCCAAGCAGCTCAAAGGTTCGGTGAAGAAAGCCGCCGGCAAGGCCACCGGCAACAGGCGCGTCCAGGCTGAAGGCGCGGCCGATAAGATTGCCGGCAAAATGCAGAAAGCCTATGGCGATATGAAGGACAAGCTCAGGAAGGTGCTCTGAGCGCTGTGCCGCCGTTTCAATGGCGATGAGGAAAGTGGCTTGGCGGCTTTTGTTTGCTTTCGGCTGCTGCCGTTACAAGTTCAGGCTCTTGGAGAAAGCGTTGGTGAAGGCGACCTCGCCACGGTCACCGATGGCTTCGCCAAGCACCATGTCCATGCTGTCGCCGGTCACCCGCGCCAGCGCGAAGCCGCCCATGAAGGCAGCCTTCGGCTTGACCAGATCGAGCCCATCGCTGCGGTAGATCATCGGTATCTCGTGCTGGTGGCCATGGAAGATGCCGATGACGTTGTAGCCCTTCAGCGCCGCCAGCAGCGCCTGCCGGTCCGCCTCGCTCCACCAATGCGGCGCACCAGGTCCGTCATCGTCGAAGGTTTGTTTGGCGGCATCCCATCTTTCGATCGAAAACACATCCCAACCATAGTGCTGGAACAGGACAACGGGGCGGCCGTCCGCTGGATAGGTCGCCAGATCCTGCTTCAGCCATGGCAGGCTGGAGACCGCGCCGTGGCCGGTGTCGCCGGCAAAACGATGCGTCTGGACGAGATGCAGGCCGTCCCAGTCCCATGAGTAGCAGTCGGTGTCGACATCATAGTCGGTCACCGGCACCGGCGGCTTGAAGAACACGCCGGCACGATGGTTTACCTCGACATAATCGCGCATTTCGCGGCGATACCAGTCGACGTGGTTCGGCGGACCGTTCTGGTCGAGATCGTGGTTGCCGAGCCCGACATAGACCGGCACATGCACGCGATCGGGACCGACGCCCTGCTGGCTGAACTGGAGCAGCTGCGTGCCTTCGCTGGGCTGGGTGACCTGGCCGCCGCCGTCGTCGGTCATGTCGCCGCCGACGACGAGCCCGAGCGGCGTGCCGATGCGGCTGCCGGCTGAGCGCAGGCCGGTGGCTATGCCGTTGATTTCGGCCGGCCAGTCCTTCTCGCCGATGGCGTTCAACGCGGCGACACTGCGCAGCAGGGCGGCGTCAGTCTTGCCTTCCTGCTGACAATTGGGGCTCAGCCCGCTGGCCATGCGGCAGGCATGGACATCGGCGACGAACAGGAAGGTGGCGTCGACAGGCGGAACGCGCTGCCCGGTCTGTCCGAGCGCCGGTCGCGCAAGGGCGCCGGCCGCAGCAAACCCCGCCGCCTGGGCCAGGAAGCTGCGCCGGGAGAGTGATCCTGCCGAGATGCGATTCGTGGCGCGAAATTCAGCACAGCCGGCGCCTCTTCGTCCAGTTGCCGCGAACGTATGTCGACACGCTGCCGCAGGTCTGGCATTGCTTTCAGGGTCAGGACTCAACTTGTGCGGGCAAACGAGGACGCTATGAAGACTATATCCATCGGCACGGCGCTCAACATCTTGGCGAGCGCCGCTCATGGTGCCGAGTGCATCGATGCCAAGGCCGCCAAGGCCGGCTTCATTCTCGAAAGGCCCGGCATCCACAGCGAGTTTCGACCCGCGGCGGGTGGAATGGTGTCGGTTGCCAACGAATACCAGTCCCAATCGCCGCAGACGCAGTTTCTGTTCGGCGGCTTGATCGAGGTGTTTCGCGACAGCGAGACCGGTCAGCTTGCGATGATCCCGTTTTCCGATCTCAGAAAGCTGTTTCCGCTCAAGGCCGGGGCGAAGAGCAAGACCGTATTCGTCCGCCTCGCAGCAAACAAACAACCGAAGGGCACCGAGACGCTCGAGATCAACGTCAAGGGCAAGGAGACCTTCAGCCTGGGCGACTGCAAATACAACGTGCTCGCCGTCAGGCAGACAATCAAAAACGAGGCCGGCAAGACACAGGATGAATTCACCGCGCTCTACGCGCCCGACCTGCAGGCTGTGTTGGCCAGGCGCTATGACGAGGGCACCAACGCCGAAAGCGTGGTCGGCTACGAGATCATCAAACCGCTGCCGAATTAAGTCCCGGCCGGGCGGAGGCGGCTGGCGCTCCGGCATCAAAAGGCTCTGTGCTGCCGCAGCACCCTGCGACGTCGCTTCGCAACTGCTCCGCCCTTGTTTGACGAATCTGAGGAAGCTCCCTGCTCCAGCGCGTTCAGGCAATCGCGCAGCACAGCAGAATCCTGCGCCGTCTTGGCCATCGACATGGCGCCGGAATAGGTGGCGACCGCGAGGGCCGCGAAGCGCTGCGGATCGGTGCCCTGCTCCCTGCCCGCTTGCTGGTCGGCCCTGATCCTGTCGGCGATCGCCTCGCGCCATGCCGAAAAAATGCCGGCAAGGGCAGCGCGAAAATCCGCATCGGCGAGCGACAATTCATGCGCCAGGTTGTTGAGCGGGCAGCCGCGCACGAAACCCTGTTGCTCCAGTTCCGCCGCCACGGCCTCGAACACGCTGCGCACGCCCTCGCGCGCCGAGCCTGCCGCCTGCACCGGCGCGATCCATGTCGCTTCGACGGCAGCCGCCACCCGCTCCTCGATCACCGCCAGCGCCAGCGCCTTCTTGGTCGGGAAATGATGATGCAGCGCGCCGCCGGTCACGCCTGCCGCGGCCATCAGGTCGCCGAGGCTGGAAGCGTGGTAGCCGCGCGCCTGGAAGGAGGCTTCGGCGACATCGAGCACGCGTTTGCGCAGGCCGTCCGGGTCGTTGGTGCGTTTGCCGGGCCGCGCCTTTGGGCGAGCGGTGATCTCTGCTGACATTTTCACACTATAGCAGATTGACAAAACAGGACAACCGGTCTGTTTTAAAACAGGATGAATACCCTGTTTTGGAGATTGTGCAATGAGCCTGCCCCCGAATGCTCCGTCGAAACCCAGTCTCAAGGCCTCGCCAGTCGTCGAGCTCAGGCAGTACACGCTGAAACCGGGCCGGCGGGAGACGCTGATCGGCATCTTCGACGGTCACCTGATCGAGGGTCAGGAAGCGGCTGACATGACCATCATCGGTCAGTTTCGCGATGTCGACCGGCCTGACATGTTCGTCTGGCTACGCGGCTTCGACGGCATGGTCGCGCGGAAAAATGCGCTGACCGCTTTCTACGGAGGACCCGTGTGGGCTGCATATCGCGATGCCGCCAATGCCACGATGATTTCCTCCAACGACGTGCTGTTGCTGAAACCGGCATGGCTGGGCGCCGGCTTCGATCTGTCGAACTCGCAACGGGCGGCCTTGCCGGGTCACGAAACGCCAAGCAGATACAATCGCTTGTCGGATATTGTTGTCATCAAGATTCATCATCTGCGGCCCGGCGCCGAGGCCGACTTCGCCAGCCGCTTCGAACCCGACGCGATTCCCGTGTTGGCGGCACTTGGCGCACGGCCGCTTGCTGCTTTTGTCACCGAGCATGCCAAAAACAGCTTTCCCCGCCTGCCGGTGCGATCAGGCGAAAACGTCTTCATCAGCGTCACCACCTTCAACAGCGCGGACGCACATGCCCGCCACGAGGCGGCCCTTGCCAGTTCCCCGGAGTGGCAGGCATTCGAGCGGGAGGCCCAGTCATGTCTGGCTAGATCGACCGAGACCTTGCGCCTATCTCCAACCTCACAGTCGCTGCTTGGGCGGTGAGAGGCGAGCCTCTTCCTTCTCCCCCTGCGGCAGAAGGAAGAGACGTTCCTTCAACCGATTTGCATCCTTGCCGCCCGCAATCTCCGCTTGAAGCCATTTGTGCAACGCGATACGCCGGTGCCGAATTCGACAGATCGGAGAGATCCAGTGAGCGCGCCAGAGACCAGAACCGAAACCGACACGTTCGGTCCCATCGAGGTCGCCGCCGACCACTACTGGGGCGCGCAGGCGCAGCGTTCGCTGGGCAATTTCAAAATCGGCTGGGAAAAGCAGCCGGCGTCGATCGTTCGCGCGCTCGGCATCGTCAAGCGGGCGGCGGCCGAAACCAATATGGAGCTGAAGCGGCTCGACCCGGCCATCGGCAAGGCGATCATCGAAGCCTCCCAGGAAGTCATCGACGGCAAGCTCAACGATCATTTCCCGCTGGTCGTCTGGCAGACCGGCTCCGGCACGCAATCCAACATGAACGCCAACGAGGTGATCTCCAATCGGGCGATCGAACTGCTGGGCGGTGTCATGGGATCAAAGAAACCGGTGCACCCCAACGACCACGTCAATATGAGCCAGTCGTCGAACGATACCTATCCGACGGCCATGCACATCGCCTGCGCGGAGCGCATCGTGCACGACCTGTTGCCGGCGCTGAAGCATTTGCATGCGGCGCTCGAAGCCAAGACCAAAGCTTTCGCCCACATCATCAAGATCGGCCGCACGCATACGCAGGACGCGACGCCCCTCACCCTTGGCCAGGAATTCTCAGGCTATGCCGCGCAGGTCGCCTCGTCGATCAAACGCATCGAGATGACGCTGCCAGGTCTGCAGGAACTGGCGCAAGGCGGCACCGCCGTCGGCACCGGCCTCAACGCGCCGATCGGCTTTGCCGAGAAGGTGGCGGCGCGAATCGCTGACATCACCGGCATCGCGTTCGTCACCGCGCCGAACAAGTTCGAGGCGCTGGCGGCCCATGATTCCATGGTGTTCTCGCATGGCGCCATCAACGCCTGCGCCGGCGCCCTGTTCAAGATTGCCAACGACATTCGTCTACTAGGCTCCGGCCCGCGCTCCGGCCTTGGTGAACTGTCGCTGCCGGAAAACGAGCCGGGTTCATCGATCATGCCGGGCAAGGTCAACCCCACCCAGTGCGAGGCTTTGACGCAGGTCTGCATCCAGGTGTTCGGCAATAATGCGGCCGTGACCTTCGCCGGCAGCCAGGGCCATTTCGAGCTCAACGTCTACAACCCGCTGATGGCCTATAATTTCCTGCAATCGGTGCAGCTGCTCGCCGACGCCTCCATCTCCTTCACCGACAATTGCGTCGTTGGCATCGAGGCGCGGGAAGACAACATCAAGGCCGCCCTCGACCGCTCGCTGATGCTGGTGACAGCACTGGCGCCGACCATCGGCTACGACAACGCCGCCAAGATCGCCAAGACCGCGCACAAGAACGGCACGACCTTGCGCGAGGAAGCGCTGGCCACCGGCCTGGTCACCGAAGCCGATTATGACCGCCTGGTGCGGCCGGAGGACATGACGCATCCCGGATGATCTTGCGCTGATCGCAAAAACGTTACCGCGGTGAACAATCTGTAACCAAATCTACATCTTTGGTGAACAGTCGCCCTGCTCTATGTGGATGGGCAACGCAACCCTTCTGGAGAGAGCCCACCATGTCCACCAACACGTCCGTTGCCGGTTCCGGCACCGTTTCCAACGCCTCGGCCACCATCCTGCTTGGCCGCGTCCTGCTTTCAGCCATCTTCGTGCTTTCCGGTTTCGGCAAGCTCACTGCGATCGCTGGCACCGCCGGCTACTTCGGCAGCATGGGCCTGCCGATGCCGACCGTAACGGCTGTAGTCGTCGGCCTGATCGAGCTGCTCGGCGGTCTCGCCATCCTCATCGGCTTTCAGACCCGGATCACCGCCTGGGTGCTGGCAATCTTCACCGTCGCCACGGGGCTGGTCGCACACACCGGCTGGGCCGATCAGATGCAGATGATCAGCTTCATGAAGAACCTGGCGATTGCCGGCGGCTTCCTCGTGCTGGCTTCCTCGGGCGCCGGCGCCTATTCGGTCGACGCCAAGCGCGGCTGAAGCGGTCCAGGAACGATTTGCACCAAGGGGCGCGGAATTTTCCGCGTCCTTTTTTGTTGTCGATCTACCAGATTTCGATTGGTCGGACCGAGTGCCCTGATCCGAATTTCTGCTAAGAATGAGGCGTCGGGGGAGAACAGGTCAACCGGCCTGGCCGACATCGAGGTGACCAATGCCCCGCAATGCGCTGCTTCTGTTTTCCCGACTGCTTCTCGCCGCGCTATTCGTTCCGTCCGGCTTCCACGCGCTTACCGACATTGCAGGCACATCAGGTTACTTTGCCGGCCTCGGCCTGCCGCTGCCCACGCTCGCAGCCTGGGCGACGGGGCTGTTCGAGCTGATCGCCGGACTGCTCATCCTCGTCGGCCTTAACACCTCGATCATGGCGCTCCTGCTTGCCGCCTTCTGCATTGCGGCAGGCTTCATCGGCCACTATGGCCAGGGCGGCGACGATCCGATGCTGACCTTCATGCATTCGCAGATGCTGATGAAGGACATCGCACTATCGGGCGGTTTTCTGGCATTGGCGATGGCTGGCGCCGGCGCCTATTCGTTCGATGGGCGGATATTTCGGATCGACCCTGAAACGACTTGACCGACACAAGCTGCCAAACTTAGCCAGATTACTTGCCTGAGCCAGATTACTTGACTGAGCCTGATTACTTGGCCGGCATATTGGGGCCGCCCTCGACCGCCAGCACCAGCCGGCGGTTGGTGACCCTTGCCAGCTGTGCCAGCCGGCCGGCCGGCCGCTCGCCGTAAAGATCGGCCAGCGACGCCGGCAGCACCAGCGCCAGCACGCCATTGCCGCGGCTCTCCCATTTCAGCCGCGGCATGACGCCCGGCATCGCCGCCGTCAGCAGGTAGACGACGCGCATCGCGGCGGCCAGGACGCGGGCGCGCTCGATATAGCGCGGCGTCGCCAGTGCCTTGATTTCCGGCGCGATCGATTCGTTGAAGATGCCCTCATGACGGTAGGCGTTGGCCAGCGCCAGGAAGGCGCGGCCGGGATGGTCGACGCCGATGAAGGAGGCGTGGGCAATGATGTTGAGCGACTGCTTGCCGCGATATTCGGGATGCGCGCGCCAGCCGATGTCGGCAAGCAGACAGGCGGCCTGGCGGTAACGCGCCTCGTCGACGGTCTCCTCGATGCCGAAGGCGGCGAAGGTCTTGCCCGTCCACTCGACAAGCTCATGCGCGTGGGTGACCGAGCGCGAACGCAGCCGGGCGAGTTCCTCCGAGGCCGAGATCAGCGGATCTGCCTTCTGCTCGGCTTTGTCGAGCAGCGAAAAGAGAAAGCCCTCGCGCACGCCCAGCGCCGAGACGATGATCTTGGACGGCTGCATCGCCGCCATGATCTCCTGCAGCACGATGGCGCCATAAGGCAGCAGCGAGCGGCGGTTCTTTGAGACGCCCTCGATACCCCGTATCTTCTCGATCTCGCCCTTGGCGACCTGCTTGAGGAAGTTCGCAGCGCTGTCGATGCCGATCTCGTAATGGTGCATGACGCTCAGCGGATAGCTGGTCATTTCCATGTACAGCCGGGCGAGGTTTCGCCAGGTGCCGCCGACCGCATAGAACGGCCTGCCCTGTCCGCCTTTCAGGAGCTTTGCCTTCGCGAGCTCATCGCGCGCTATCTTTGCCGCCTGGGCCAGTGAGTTCTTGGCCATGTCCTGCAGGCGCAGGCCGCCCAGCGGCAGCGTGATGCCATCGCCGATTGCCTCGCCATCAACGTCGACCAGTTCGAGGCTGCCGCCGCCGAGGTCGCCGGCGATGCCGTTGGCCGGGTGGAAGCCGGAAATGACGCCGAGCGCGGAATAATAGGCTTCCTGGCGCCCGCTCAGCACCTGGACCTCGGTCTTGAGCACATCTTCGGCGCGGTGGATGAAATCGGGGCCGTTGACCGCCTCGCGGGCAGCGGCGGTCGCCAGCACGTACATATGCTCGGCGCCGGCCTGCTCGGACAGCGCGCGGAAACGCCGAAACTCCTCCATCGAGCGGGTCACCGCCTCGGGATCGAGCTTTCCGGTCGAGACGATGCCGCGGCCGAGGCCGGCCAGCATCTTTTCGTTGAACAGCGTGGTCGGTGAGCGCGCCAGCCCCTCATAGACGACAAGACGGATCGAGTTCGACCCGATGTCGATGATGGACAGCGGTCGGCGGTCCTGAAGCCGGCCCTGGGACGTTGAAATCATCAGCCGGTCGCTGCGGCGTTTTTCTTGCGGCGCTTGAACTGCGCGATGCGCTTGGGCGCATGCGATTTCAGCGCATCGCCCCGTCCGGAAAGGCTCGGATTGGTCATGAAATATTCCTGCGCGTTGAACGGTTCCTCGCCCTCCTCGAGCGTAGCGCGCCGGGAGGTTCCGTCAGTCAATACGTCGAAACTTTGCTGGTTGTCCATGATGTTGCCCAGCATGATCTGGCCGAGGACTTGTTCATGTACCGTTGGATTGGTGATCGGCACCATGGTTTCGACGCGGCGGTCGAGATTGCGCGGCATCAAATCAGCCGATGAGATGTAGACGACCGCCCCGTCCGACGGCAGTCCATGGCCGTTGCCGAAACAATAGATGCGGCTGTGTTCGAGGAAGCGGCCGACGATCGACTTGACCCTTATGTTTTCCGACAGGCCCGGCACCTGGGGCCTCAGGCAGCAGATGCCGCGCACGACGAGATCGATCTCGACGCCGGCGCGGCTGGCGTCATAGAGCGCGTCGATAATGATCGGGTCGACCAGCGAATTCATCTTCATCCAGATGCGGGCCGGCCTGCCCTCCAGCGCATGGGCAATCTCGTCTGAAATGTGCTTGAGGATACGTTTGCGCAGCGTGAACGGCGAGATGGCCAGCCGCATCTCATCGGTCGGCTCGGCGTAGCCGGTGATGAAATTGAAAAGCTGGGCGACATCGCGGGCGATCGTCGGAGCGGTGGTGAAAAAAGACAGGTCGGTGTAGATGCGCGCGGTGACCGGGTGGTAGTTGCCGGTGCCGAGATGCACGTAGTTGCGCAGCTTGCCGTCCTCGCGCCGCACCACCAGCGACATTTTCGCGTGGGTCTTCAACTCGAGGAAGCCGAACACGACCTGAACGCCAGCGCGCTCGAGGTCGCGCGCCCAGCGGATGTTGGCTTCCTCGTCGAAGCGCGCCTTGAGCTCGACCAGCGCCGTCACCGACTTGCCGGCCTCCGCCGCGTCGACCAAAGCGCGCACGATCGGGCTGTCGTTTGAGGTGCGATAGAGCGTCTGCTTGATCGCCACCACTTCCGGGTCGGCCATCGCCTGGCGCAGAAACTGCACCACCACGTCGAAGGATTCGTAGGGGTGATGAACGATGATGTCCTTCTCGCGGATGGCGGCGAAACAGTCACCGCCGTGCTCGCGGATGCGCTCGGGAAAGCGCGGATTATAGGGGGTGAACTTGAGATCGTCGCGGGCGATGGCGACGATCTCGGAAATCTGGCTGAGCGCCAGCGGACCGGTGAGCACGCTGATGCGGCTCGACGAGACGCCAAGCTCGCCGGCGACGAACTCGCGCAGTTCGGCCGGCATCAGCTTATCGAATTCGATGCGGATGACCGAGCCGCGGCGGCGGCGCTTCAGCGCCGTCTCGAACAGGCGCACGAGATCCTCGGATTCTTCCTCGACCTCGATGTCACTGTCGCGGATGATGCGGAATGTGCCGGAGCCCTTAACTTCATAGCCGGGGAACAGCTTGCCGATATAGAGACCGACGGCCTCTTCCAGCGGAATGAAGCGGACATGACGCTTGCGGTCAGGCAAGCGGATGAAACGCTTCAGCGCCACCGGCAGACGCAGCAGCGCACTCATCTCCTCGCCATTCCTGCGATGGCGCAGTTGCAGGGCCATCGAGAAGCCGAGATTGGGAATGAACGGGAACGGATGCGCCGGGTCGATCGAAAGCGGTGTGAGCACCGGAAACACCTGCTCCTGGAAATGATCTTCAAGCCAGGTCTTCTCGTCCTTGGTCAGCGCATCGCGGCTGATGCTCTCGATGCCTTCCTTGTCTAGCAGCAGCATCAGCGCGGAAAGGCTCTTCTGCTGGTCCTCCTGCAGGCGCTCGACCTCGCGCAGCAATTGTTCCAGCTGTTGTTCGGGGGTGCGGCCGTCCGGGCTCTTCAGCTTGATGCCTTCGCGAACCTGGCCGGCGAGACCGGCGACACGGACCATGAAGAACTCGTCGAGATTGGCGGCCGAAATCGACAGGAAGCGGACCCGCTCGAGCAGCGGATGGTTGGCGTTCAGCGATTCCTCGAGGACGCGGCGGTTGAATTGCAGCCAGGAAAACTCGCGGTTGACGAAGCGATCTGGGTTGCCGCCCTCTGGGCTCGCCACCTCGACAGTGGTGAATTCGTTCTGCACCGGCTTTAGTTCGTTCATGGTTCCTGCTCGTTTCGCACCCGCTGGCCGCAGCGTCGCGCGTCTTTGCGGACGCGCAAAGGACGCTCTATCACTCTTAAGCTACGCATGATCCCCAGCGAAACCGAATTCGGTTTTCGGACCATGCCTTAACCGGCTTAGCTTATCCTGTGACAGGCTTTTACGACAGTTTGATTTCATCGATCTTGCAAAGAGACAGCTTATGATACAGATGCAATCCAGGCTACAGCGCGGCCCGCCCTTGGACGCGCAAAGGACGCGGTGGAATTTTGATTTTTGCGCATGGGTCATGCGGCAAATGTAGGAGACGACGATGGCAGGCGGTTCCATTCCCCATTTCCAGAATGATGCGGGCTATGCAGCGATCGACATCGGCGTCAAGGAATTCATGTGCACCGGCGCCAACCCGCCTTTCGACCATCCGCATGTTTTTCTCGACATGGGCGACGACAATGAAAAGGTTTGCCCCTATTGCTCGACGCTTTATCGCTATTCGTCAAAGCTGAAGGCCACGGAAACGCAGCCTGCGGGATGCCTCTATATCGACCAGGCCGCCTGACGCGCACGCCATCCCCATGGACGACACCCGGTCCCGGCAGGTCGTTATCGCCGGAGCCGGAGTCGCCGGACTGACTGCGGCGCTGGCATTTTCCGAGCGCGGCTATCTGGTGCGGCTGTTCGAACAGGCACCGCGCCTCGAAGCGGCCGGCGCCGGTATCCAGCTCTCACCCAATGCCACGCGCATCCTTCGCCAGCTCGGCGTGCTCGACCGGCTGTTGCCGGCAGCGGTGCGGCCGGAGGCGGTCGTGCTCAAGGAGGCGGCCACGCTGCGCGAGCTGGCGCGGGTGCCGCTTGGCGAAGCAGCCGAAAGGCGCTGGCAGGCGCCCTATCTCGTCGCTCATCGGGCCGATCTGCAAGACGCGCTGATGGCGCGCCTTGCCGAGCAGCCGGACATCAGTCTCGTTACCGGCGCGCGCGTCGGCGGCGTCGCCGCAGGACCGCGCCATACCACGGCAACAGTCGAGATTGCCAGCAAGACGGTCGAAGCCGACGGCTTTCTACTGATCGGCGCCGACGGCGTCTGGTCAACGATCCGCGCTTTTGGCGGGTTTGCGGCCAAAAGCCGGTTTTCGGGCGAGCTTGCCTGGCGCGCTACGATCAGTGCAGACAGTGTCGCGGGAGAAGCCCTTGCGGCGGTCGGCGCCGTCAATTGCGTGACCACCTTCCTGCATCCCGGCTTCCACCTCGTCGCCTATCCGGTCAGCAACGGCACGGCGTTCAACCTGGCCGCCTTCACCAGGGGCGAGATCATCGCCGAGGGCTGGTCGGGCCGCGCCGACCCCAACATCCTCGTCGGCGCCATGCGTGGCACGGCGGCAACACTGGCCCGGCTTGCCGAGGATGCCGGTCCGTGGACCGCATGGCCGATCCATACGGTCGACCAGGCACAGCCATGGACAACGCCCGCCGGCATCGCGCTGATCGGCGACGCCGCGCATGCGATGACGCCGTTTGCGGCGCAGGGGGCGGCGATGGCGATCGAGGATGCCGCAACCCTTGCCGGCTTTGTCGCGGCCTCGCCCGCCGATCCCAGGAGCGCGCTTGCCGCCTGGGAAAAGGTGCGGCGCCCGCGCATCGCCAAGGTCGCCCGCCGCGGTGCCGTCAACCGTCTCGCCTGGCACGCTTCCGGGCCGGTGGCGGTCGCGCGGAACCTGTTCCTGAAGCTGCGCTCGCCGGGAAAGCTCGCGGCCGATCTTGACTGGCTCTATGGCTGGCGGCCGCCGGAAACCGTCGATCGGCAATGAAAGCTCGACCGGTTGGCGGGACAGCGCCCCCTCTGTCCTGCCGGACATCTCCCCCACTTGGGGGGAGATCGGCCGTCACCTTGGCTTTCGCCTTATCTCCATCCTTACAGAATGAAGCGCAGCGCCAAAACTGCCAATCTACCTCCTTGTGGGGGAGATGTCCGGCAGGGCAGAGGGGGCGCGAAGGAATGAGGCAGTCGCATTCGACAGCGCAGCCCACACCGAGTAGGAAGGCGCTATGGGCAAAATCGTCCGACATGAACTCGATCCGACGAATCCGGTTCCTTTGACAGAAGCTCAGAAGGCCGAGATTGCTTGGTTAATCGCGCGGCCGGAGGTCGACATCGACGTCAGCGATATTCCCGAGAAAACCGAGAAATTCTGGCGTAGCGCACGGAACCGCAAGACTGGCTGATCGCCGGAACTCTTAATTATAAATCCGCATCGACAGGTCGAGTGAGGCCGGCAGCGGATTCCACCAGCCTGTGCGCAGGCCGGCGGTACGCAGAGCCGCCGCTGTCCAGGTGTTGCAGCCAACCAGCGCGTTGAAATGGCCGTTGGCTTCGTAGAAGCGGTCGAACCTGGAATAGGCGGCATTCTCGATCAGGATCGCGCCGTTCGGCCCTTGCTGGAAACTCGCGGCTATGAAGTCGAGCAGCGCCGCAAAACGCTCCTCGCTGATGTCGAAGCCGGCGACGTCGGGGTGCGGCTCGACGATGTTTCCGGCGACATCGACATGCATCACCGATGCGTCCAGTGTCAGCGCCTTCATCACCGGCACCGCCTTCAGTTCCGACCAGGTCGGCGTCTCCAGATAGAAGGCGCGGCCGCCCCAGCCGAAGACGATGTAGCGGACCCCAGCCATGTCGGCCGGAATGCCGTCATCGACCAGGAAATGGAAGCGCTTGCGCACATCGTCACCGACCGGGATGGCGATATCGGTGTGGATCGGATTTTTCAGCACCAGGATGTGCCTGCTGGCGACCGGATCGGCGGCGGCCGCCGGCAACATCGGCCGTGGAATTAACGTGCCCAGCATTACGGCAAGCACGATTGCCACCACCAGAATGGCGAGAAAACGCCCAAGCTTTTTCATGGGGACGGTTTTTCATGAGGAACCGGCTTGCAACCGGGGCGCGATTGCGAGGCTAACAGCTCAGACGCAAAAGAGCCCGGCCAGGTTTCGGTCGGGCTCTTTTGATTGCTTGAGCGCGATCAGTGCAGGATCTGCGACAGGAACAGTTTTGTGCGCTCGTGGCGCGGATTGTCGAAGAACTCGGCCGGCGTGTTCTGCTCGACGATCTGGCCCTGATCCATGAAGATCACCCGGTTGGCGACCTTACGGGCAAAGCCCATCTCGTGGGTGACGCAGAGCATGGTCATGCCCTCTTCGGCGAGGCCAACCATCGTCTCCAGCACTTCTTTGATCATTTCGGGATCGAGCGCCGAGGTCGGCTCGTCGAACAGCATGATGCGCGGGTTCATGCACAGCGAGCGGGCGATGGCGACGCGCTGCTGCTGGCCGCCGGAAAGCTGGCCGGGATATTTGTTGGCCTGTTCCGGGATCTTGACGCGCGTGAGGAAGTGCATGGCGATTTCCTCGGCCTGCTTCTTCGGCGTCTTGCGTACCCAGATCGGCGCCAGCGTGCAGTTTTCCAGGATGGTCAAATGCGGGAACAGGTTGAAGTGCTGGAATACCATGCCGACCTCGCGGCGCACCTCGTCGATCTTCTTGAGGTCGTTGGTCAATTCCTTGCCGTCGACGATGATCTTGCCCTTCTGGTGCTCTTCCAGCCGGTTGATGCAGCGGATCATCGTCGATTTGCCGGAGCCCGAAGGGCCGCAAATGACGATGCGCTCGCCGCGCATCACCTTCAGGTTGATGTCCTTCAGCACATGGAATTCGCCGTACCATTTGTGCATGGCGATGATGTCGATGGCGACATCGGTGGTGGAAACCTGCATCTTGGCGGCATTGACCTTGATCTCTTCCGCGCTGACTGCATTTTCTATGGCCATGGAAGGTTCCCTTTTTTTGTTCTTAGCGTTTGTAACTGGTGTCGAGCCGGCGTTCCGTGAACATCGAATAACGCGACATGCCGAAACAGAACAGCCAGAAGACGAAGGCAGCGAACACCAGGCCGGACCTGGCCGTCTGCGGCGTTGCCCAGTTGGGGTCGGAAAAATTCTGTTTGACGACGCCGAGCAGGTCGAACATCGAGATGATCGAGACCAGGCTGGTGTCCTTGAACATGCCGATGAAGGTGTTGACGATACCGGGAATGACCAGCTTCAGCGCCTGCGGCAGCACGATCAGGCCCATCTTCTGCCAGTAGCCGAGGCCGAGCGAATCCGCACCCTCATACTGGCCCTTGGGGATTGCCTGCAGGCCGCCGCGCACCACTTCGGCCATATAGGCAGCAGCAAACAGCGACACACCTATCAGCGCGCGCAGGAACTTGTCGAAAGTGACGCCGGCCGGCAGAAACAGCGGCAGCATAACGCTGGCCATGAACAGGACGGTGATCAGCGGGATGCCGCGCACCGTCTCGATGAAGATGACGCACAGCATTTTGACGATCGGCATCTTCGATCGCCGGCCCAGCGCAAGTACGATGCCGAGCGGCAGCGACACGGCAATGCCGACGAAGGACAGGGTGAGCGTCACCAGCAGCCCGCCCCATAGCGAGGTTTCGACATGCGGCAGGCCGAACACGCCACCAACCAGCAGGATGAAGGCAAAGATCGGCAGCGCCCCGAAGAACAAAATGGCGTTCAGTCCCTTGCGCGGCACCTTCGGGATGAGCAGCGGAACCAGCAGTGCCACGAACAGGATGGCAACCAGGATCGGCCGCCAGCGCTCATCGATCGGATAGCGGCCGAACATGAACTGGCCGAACTTGGCGTTGACGAAGGCCCAACAGGCGCCGGACCAGCCGTCCGGCTGGATACCGCCCTGCGCCACCGTGGCGCAGAAGGTGCGGTCCGTGCCGGTCCATTGGGCGTTGATGAACGCCCAGCTGATCAGTTGCGGCAGGATCATCGCGACCAGCACGATGCCGATGATTGTCAGGATCGTGTCGCCGGCCGAAGCGATCAGGTTCTTGCGTATCCAGGCGCCCAGGCCGCGCTCGCTTGGCGGCGCCGACTGTGCCAGCGCCATTTCGACGCGGACGAAGGAAAGGTCGTGCTCCTGCATGTCCCTACCTCTCCACCAGCGCCATTCTGGCGTTGACCACGTTCATGATCGCCGACGTCAACAGACTGAGCGCGAGATAGACCACCATCATGATCAGCACGCACTCAATCGCCTGGCCGGTCTGGTTCAGCACCGTGCCGGTCGTCGCCGTCAGGTCCGGGTAGCCAATGGCGATGGCGAGCGACGAGTTCTTGGTCAGGTTCAGATACTGGCTGGTCAGCGGCGGAATGACGATGCGCATGGCTTGCGGAATGACGACAAGCCGCAGGACCGATCCCGGCCGCAGCCCGAGCGCAGCGGCTGCCTCGGTCTGCCCCTTATTGACGCCCATGATGCCGGCCCGCACGATTTCGGCGATGAAGGCCGCCGTATAGAAGGACAGCGCCAGGTAGAGCGACAGGAACTCCGGCTTGACCTGAAAGCCGCCAGTCAGGTTGAAGGTCGATTGCTTTGGATAATCGAAGCTCAGCGGGAAGCCGCTCAGCGCGTAGGCCAGCAACGGCAAGCCGATGATCAAAGCCACCGATGTCCAGAACACAGGGAATTGCTGGCCGGTCGCCATCTGCCGCTGACGCGCCTTGCGGGCGACGAACCACGCCATGGCAATTCCGAGAAGCAGGGCCACCAGGATCAGCCAGGAGCCTTCGCCCCAGACAGGGCGCAAAAAGTAGAAGCCGCGCTGGTTGAGAAATGAGCCGAATGGCAGGTTGATGCTTTCGCGCGGCGGCGGCAGCACCGAAAGCACGCCGGAATACCAGAAGAAGATGACCAGCAGCGGCGGGATGTTGCGGAAGACCTCGACATAGACCGTGCAGATCTTGCGGATCAGCCAGTTGTGTGAAAGCCGGCCGACGCCGAGGATGAAGCCGATGAGGGTGGCGGTGATGATGCCGGTGACGGCAACGATGAGCGTGTTGATGAAGCCGACCAGAATGGCGCGGCCGTAGGTCGAATCCGACGAATAGGCGATGGCGCTGTCACTGATGTCGAAGCCGGCGCGCCCCCTGAGGAAGCCGAAGCCTGATGCAATGCGCAGGCGCGTCAGATTGTCGATGGTGTTTTGGACGATCCACCAGACCAACGCCACCAGCACGATGACGACCACCGCCTGGAAGAATATGCCGCGGACCTTCGGATCGTTGATAAAAGAGCCCCGGCTTGGCTCCTCGCGAAGAATTTCCTGCGATGCCATTCGACCATCCCCTGGAAAGAGAAACCGGAAGGCAGAGAGCTGCCTTCCGGATCACATTTCGATCAGCGGATCGGCGGAGCGTATTGCAGGCCGCCCTTGGTCCACAACGCGTTGATGCCGCGCGCGATCTTCAGCGGGCTGCCCGAACCGACATTGCGTTCGAACATTTCGCCGTAATTGCCGACTGCCTTGACGATGTTGACGACCCAGTCATTGGAGACGCCGAGATCGGTGCCGATCTTGGTATCGGCCTCCTGGCCGAGCACGCGCTTGATCTCGGGATTGTCCGAGGTCTTCATCTCTTCGACATTGGCCTTGGTGATGCCGAGTTCCTCGGCGCCGAGCAGCGCGAAGTAGGTCCACTTGACGATGTGGTACCATTGGTCGTCGCCCTGGCGCACGGCCGGTCCGAGCGGTTCCTTGGAGATGATCTCGGGCAGCACGACGTGGTCGGCGGGTGCGCCGAGCGTCAGGCGGATGCCGTAGAGGCCGGACTGGTCGGTGGTGTAGACGTCGCAGCGGCCGGCGTCATAGGCGGCGTTGACCTCTTCCAGCTTTTCGAAGACGACCGGGTTGTATTCCATCTTGTTCGACTTGAAATAGTCGGCAAGGTTGAGTTCGGTCGTGGTGCCGCTCTGCACGCAGACCGCCGCGCCCGAAAGCTGCAGTGCGGAATTCACGCCCGGCAGCTTCTTGGCGTTGATCATGAAGCCCTGGCCGTCATAGTAGGTGACACCGACGAAATTCAGCCCAAGCGCCGTATCGCGATTGATGGTCCAGGTGGTGTTGCGCGACAGGAGGTCGATCTCGCCTGACTGCAGCGCGGTGAAACGTTCCTTGGCGCTGAGCGGCGTAAACTTGACCTTGGTGCCATCGCCGAAAACGGCGGCCGCGACAGCGCGGCAGAAATCCGCATCGATGCCTTGCCAGTCGCCCTTGTCGTCCGGCGCCGAGAAGCCGGCCAGACCGGTCGAGACGCCGCATTGGATGAAGCCCTTGGCCTTGACGTCGTCGAGCGTGGCCGCCGACGCGGCCGAAGCCACCAATCCAAGCGCGGCGGCGCCCAGGATGCCGATTGCAATGTGTTTCATAACCCACAGACCCTTTTCTGTTTTTTTCAGGCGAACCTGACTTTTTCCGTGAACGCAGCTTCCGGTTCCGGCCCATTCCCGGAACCCGCATCGCAACCGACGCGCTGCCTCCCATTCACGAACTGCATCGAAGGCGATTATTTCAGTGAGGTCAAGGAAAATGACCGAAACCGAATGAGTTCGAAAACCAATTGCCGCAAATGCCTGAATTGCAGACAAACGCGCCTGGAAATTAGTCAGCGGTGCGAACAAAGCCGGCAAAGCCCGGTCAACGCAAATCGCGGCTGCGCCGGCAAACCCTTCGCTCGGATTCACCGCGCATGACTGACTTGTCATGCGATGAATTGGCATATGCAAAGTCCGCCGGCTGGCGGATGGCGAACGGTTGCGCGGCCAATGCCGCCGCACTATGGCTAGCCTTCATCAGAGGCGAAGTGCAATGGCAAAAGACGGCAACGAAATGGGCATCAACACGCGGCTTGCCCACTCGGGCAACAATCCGCACGACTATTTCGGCTTCGTCAATCCGCCGGTCGTGCATGCCTCGACCGTGCTCTATCCCAACGCGGCGACGATGGCTGCACGCAGTCAGAAATACACCTACGGCACGCGCGGCACGCCGACCACCGACGCGCTTGCCAGTGCCATCGACGGGCTGGAAGGCTCGGCCGGCACGATTGTGGTGCCCTCGGGCCTGGCGGCGGTGACGGTGCCGCTGCTCGCCTTCCTGTCGGCGGGCGACCATGTCCTGATCGTCGATTCTGTCTATCACCCGACCCGCAATTTCGCCGACACGATGCTGAAACGGCTGGGCGTCGAGGTCGAGTACTACGATCCGCATGTCGGTGCCGGTATAGCGGCGCTGATCAAGTCCAACACCAGGGTCGTGTTCACCGAATCGCCGGCCTCCAACACTTTCGAGGTGCAGGACATACCGGCCATCGCCAGCGCCGCGCACGCCGCAGGTGCGATCGTCATGATGGACAACACCTGGGCGACGCCGCTCTACTTTCGCCCGCTCGACTATGGCGTCGACATCTCGATCCACGCGGCGACGAAATATCCGGCTGGCCATTCCGACGTGCTGCTCGGCACCGCGTCGGCCAACAAGGCCTGCTGGAAACAGCTTTGCGAGACGTTTTACACGATGGGCTGCTGCGCCGGGCCGGACGATGTCTATCAGGTGCTGCGCGGCCTGCGCACCATGGGTGTGCGCCTCGACCACCATCAGCGCAGCGCACTTGATATCGCGGGCTGGCTGGAGGGCCAGCCGGGCGTGGCGCGTGTGCTGCATCCAGCGCTTGCCAGCCACCCCGATCACGATCTCTGGAAACGGGACTTCTGCGGCTCGAGCGGCATTTTTTCGATCGTGCTCAAGGGCGGCGGCCAGAAACAGCAGCATGCTTTCCTCGACGCGCTCAGGATATTCGGCCTCGGCTATTCCTGGGGCGGTTATGAGAGCCTTGCTGTGCCGGTCTTCCTCGGCGACCGCGTCGTCGCCAAGGGTCCTTATGATGGCCCGCTCATCCGCCTGCAGATCGGGCTTGAAGACGTCGAGGATTTGAAGGCCGACCTTGCGCGCGGTCTCGCCGCGGCGGGTTGAGCTACGGTAGCGAGCTTCCAAAACCGATTCAGAAAACGCGCTCAACCTTTTGAAAAGACTAGCCGCATCACGCTGTGTAGCTGCTCCGGCTGGCGGCCGGACCTCGCCTGATCTACCCGCGTCGCGCAACAATATTTCCCAAATCCGCTATTTCTCGGATTGGTTTGGCTTTCGAATTCAGCAGTCCGGCGTCATTGCAAGGCGTTTCAAAGTTCAACACTCCTCGGGAATCAACCCCAGAGTGGGATAAACCCCAGAGCACCCATGGCCTTTCGTCTTTTTTCTCCCATACTGGCCGGCGCGACACTGCGCGAGCGCATGATCGCCTGTTTCGGTGCGACGATCGGCATTGCGCTGACCGGCGCGATCGGTGGCCTCGTGCTCGGCAGCGGCCCGCATGTGCCGCTGCTCGTGGCGCCGATGGGTGCCTCGGCCGTGCTTTTGTTCGCAGTGCCGGCGAGCCCGTTGGCGCAACCCTGGTCGATCATCGGCGGCAACACCATATCGGCGCTCGTCGGCGTGATTGTGGCGCGTTTCATACATGAGCCCGTCCTTGTGGTGGGCATTGCGGTATCGTTGGCCATCGCCGCGATGTCATTCACACGCTGCCTGCATCCACCAGGCGGCGCGGCGGCTCTGACGGTGGTGTTCGGCGGCCCGGCCGTCATCGACGCCGGCTTCCTGTTTCCGTTCGTGCCGGTGGCATTGAACTCGATCGTGCTGGTGGCGCTCGGATACGGTTTTCACAAGCTGACGCGACGGACCTACCCGCATGGTACCACCGCTGCGTCAAAGAACAGCCACGGCACCATCGATCCACCGGCGCAGGAGCGTATCGGCTTCCGGCCCGAGGACATCGATGCTGCGCTCGGCGCTTTGGAGGAGACGTTCGACATCGACCGCAACGATCTCGAACGGCTACTGCGGCATGTGGAGTTACAGGCGATGGTGCGCACGCACCGGACCTTGCTGTGCGAGGATATCATGTCGCGCGACGTGATTGCCGTGGACGAGCATGCTGATGCCGACGAGGCGCGTCATCTGCTGCTCGATCACAATATCCGGACGCTGCCGGTCGTCGACGCGGAGGCCAAGCTTATCGGCGCCGTCGGACTGCGCGAACTGGCGCGGGCGGCGCAAGCGGTGAAAAGCGTGACAAAGGCCGTGGCGACTGCCTCGGCGAGCGCGCCGGCCATGGGCCTCCTGCCGGTGCTTACCGACGGCCGCAGCCACGCCGTCGTCATCGTAGACGACAACCAGCAGATCCTCGGCCTCATTACGCAGACCGATCTGCTGGCCGCAACGGCACGCGCGCAAGCTGGCGACAAGGCGTTGGCGGAAGCGGCAGCGTAAGCGGTGCCGGCCGCCGGGAAAAATGTTCGGGAACCTTTTGCCGGTTAGGCCGTCCAATGTTTCGATCGGAGGATTTGCCTCCGGTCAGGAGATTGGCTCGCGATGAGGAAACCGGTCATATCTGCGACCGTCATGCCCGCCGCATCTGGCGAGATGCAGCTTGTCGGCCGTGCGCTGGCACGCGAGGGCGGAGCCTTCCACACGATTATCAAAATGCACATCCAGCGACTCTATCGTATCGCCCGCAGCGTCGTGCGCAACGACAGCGAGGCCGAAGACATCGTGCAGGAGGCCTATGTCAGGGCCTTTGCCCAGCTCGGGGATTTTCGCGGCGAATCCTCTCTCGCCACATGGCTGTCGCGCATCGTCATCAACGAGGCGCTTGGGCGTTTGCGCAAAAGGCGGCGAACGGTAGCGATGCCGCAAAATCTACAAGCCGATCAAGTTCCCCCTCAATCCCAGCGACGATCCGGAGCGGATGATGGCGCAACGGCAGATCCTCGAGCTTGTCGAACGGGCGACCGATCGCCTTCCCGATGTATACCGGACAGTATTCGTGGCGCGGGTGATCGAAGGTCTCAGCATAGACGAGACCGCCGAATTGCTTGATGTGCGGCCCGAAACCGTCAAGACCCGGCTGCACCGCGCCCGCGCCCTCGTCCGCAAGGCGCTGGCCGATCAGATCGGCCCGGTGCTGCTCGATGCCTTCCCCTTCGCCGGCCGCCGGTGTGAACGGCTGACCGCCGCGGTGATGCAGCGGCTTGGCTTTACAGACTGATTTTCCCGAATTCCCGGGAACGTTTGCTCCCTTCCGGCATCCAATCATCGTCAACTGAAAATGCCCGGAGCCAACCGCATCCGGCGAAGGAGAACGTCATGTTTATTCGATCGACCACCGCACTGGCCGCTTTCCCTGCTCAGCGCAGCGACGTTGGCGCAAGCCTCCGACAAGCCGAGCGACCCGCAGATCGCCCACATCGCCCACACAGCCGGCGTGCTTGACGTCGAGGCGGCCATGCAAGCACTGAAGAAATCGAAGAACCAGGAGATTCTCGATTTCGCCAAAGACATGGTGCGAGACCATGAAGCCGTAAACAAACAAGCGCTTGACCTGGTCAAGAAGCTCAACGTGACGCCAGAGGACAACGCCACCAGCAAGGCCCTGACCAAGGCGGCGGCCGAGGAACGGGCGAAGCTCGCCAAGCTCGACGGCACCGCGTTCGACAAGGCCTATGTCGACAACGAGGTCGCCTATCACAAGCAGGTCAACGGCGCGCTCGAAACCCTGCTGATCCCCTCGGCCGAGAATGCCGAACTGAAGAGCCTGCTGGAGACCGGCCTGAAGCTATTCCAGGGCCATGAACAGCATGCCGAACATGTCGCCGGCATGCTGAAATGAGAACAGCACCGACGGTGTCGAAACGGCATCTGTGGATTGCCATGGCGCTAACTGTTGCTGCCGCACCCGCCAAGGCCGAAACGATTGAGGTGACCATCGAGAAGCTGGTGTTCTCGCCAGCCGCTGTCGAAGCGAAGGTCGGCGACATGATCGAGTGGATCAACAACGACGTGTTCGCCCACACGGCGACCGTCAAAGGCGGCTGGGAGGTGGTTATCCCGCCGAAGACATCGGCGAGCATGACGCTGAAGACGGTGGGTTCGGTCGACTATTTCTGCCGCTTCCATCCCAATATGAAAGGCCGTCTGACGGTGACGTCGCCCTAACCAAGCCAGTAGAGACCGCCCGGCGCGCGCAGGGCGGTCGGGCGGCGTCAAGCCGCCTGGTAGCGGGGCGCCGGGTCACCGGTCTGCGTCGCGGCGAACAGGGTGGCGCGGGCGGCGTCGTAGATTTCCCACAGCGCGACGGTCTGGTCGAGGTCCGCCAGGATGCCCAGATCGGCGAACGAAACATGCTGTGCTGACGCCACTCGGAAAAGCGCGATACCAGCAGGCATATGTTGTGTGGGTCGAGGCCAACCGGCGCGTCGAGGCGATTTTGGGGGCGGCCGCGGCCGAAAAGCTGAGGAGCCTCGCCGACGATGTCGCCTCGCAGGACTTTCTCGATGCCTATGTTTCGAAGCCGGCGGGCAGCACCGAATCGTCGGAGCGTTAGAGCGCCGTGCATCCTTTGGGAGGCGCCACGGACGGTCTGGTCTAGTCTTTCTACGACCAGCGACCGCCGCTCGAATGCAGGCGGACGACAATCTGTGCTAAAGTAACCTTATGAAAGCATGGTTGGAAGCGGCAAAGAGCCGGGCGCGCGACATCAAGCTCGATGTCGTCGCCCTGTGGTTCGCCGCACGCGATCCTCGGGTGCCCTGGTCCGCGAAACTCGTGGCGGGGATGGTGGCCGCCTATGCGCTTTCCCCAATCGACCTGATCCCGGATTTCATTCCGGTGCTCGGTTATCTCGACGACCTGATCATAGTGCCGCTCGGCGTAATCCTGGCCATAAGGCTTGTTCCGCCGTCGCTGATGGACGAGTTTCGAGCGCAGGCTGCCGCGCTCGAAACACGCCCGCAAAGCAGGACGGGAATGTTCTTTATCGTGGCGCTCTGGCTGGCTTTGGCAGCTTTGCTGATCTGGGCTTTCTGGCCCACCCACGCCAAATAGTCCGATCAGGCTTTCTCCACGATCGAACGCCTTGAATACCTCCGGAACAACCGACGTCTGTTCAGCTGTTTGACGCAGGCTCCAGGAGGTGACAATCCACTTGCGCTTCACTCGCCAGTAGCAACGCGCGTCCATGAACCGGAATAGCTCGGCTTGCGGCGTGCGATCCAGGCATCGAGCCCTTCGCGCAGATCGGCGGTCGGCGCCATGCGGGCGAACTGTTCGGCCTCAACCAGCAATCCTTCCGCGATGGACTGGTTGAGGCCGCGCGTCACTGCGCTAAGGATACTGGCGACGGCCAGTTGTGAGTACTGGGAAATACGCTGAGCGAGATCCAGTGCAACCGGTATCAGGTCGTCGTGTGGAACCACTTGGTTGACGAGGCCGAGTTCGAGTGCGCGTTGCGGCGAGAACGCCTCGCCGGTCAGCAGCAATTCGAGCGCCCGCTTGCGTCCAGCGAGCCTCGGCAGGCGCTGCGTGCCGCCGAAGGTCGGGGGCATGGCGAGAATGATTTCGGGTTTGGCGAATGAGGCGCGCTCGCTGGCGACGGCAAGTGGCACGGCCTCGGTGATTTCGCAGCCTCCACCAAAGGCAAGGCCGTTGACGGCGGCGATGACAGGTTTTCGGAACGCTTCCAGCCGCGCCGTCAATCGCTGCCCGCGCATGACGAAATCGCGCAAGGCGACATCGGCGCCAAGCGCCACGCTTGCTGAGAATTCGTGGATGTCGCCGCCCGCCGAGAACGCCCGCTCGCCTGCGCCGGTGAGGATGACTGCCCGGATGGAGCCATCGATCTCGACGGCGTCGAGGATGGCCAGCAGGCGGTCGATCAAGGCGTAGTTCAGCGCGTTGAGTTTTTCAGGGCGATTGAGGGTCAGCACGGCAACTCCGTCGCGAACCTCGCCTAGGACAAGTTCGGTCATTTGGCTTCCTTTCCCGGATACGGTGGCAGGAAAGGATCAGGCTTTCGATTGTTTGTATATTCACTAGTCGGTATACCTAACGCTATGAAGCAAGCGCCCAGCCCTACCCGCAAACGCATTGTCGACGCCGCGACGAAGCTCTTTTATTCCGAGGGGATTGGCCGCGTCAGCGTCGATGCCGTCGCCGAAAAGGCAGGCCTCACCAAGCGCACGCTTTACTATCATTTCAAGAGCAAGGACGACCTGATCGCTGCCTATCTCGATGGCCGCGACCAGCCGAACCTGAAGCAGATGGCGGGCTGGTTCGACGCCGCCGAAGGTGGTCCCGATCGCAAGGTCGAAGCGATCTTCACCAATCTGGCACGCGTGGCACGCCATCCCAGGTGGAAAGGATGCGGTTTCCTGCGAACGGCCGCGGAACTCGCCGCCATGCCCGGGCACCCGGCGATCAAGGTCGGGTCGCGACACAAGGCGAATTTCGAAAAATGGCTGGCCGGCGAAATGTCAGGCCGCGGCGTCTTGGAGCCGCAGACCCTGGCGCGCGAAATCGTCCTCCTCATGGACGGCGCCTTCTCGATCATGCTGATCCACCGCAACCCCGACTATATCGAGGCGGCGGGGCATGCCGCCTCGACGCTTGTTCGGGCGAAATCCCAAAACAGCGTATGATGACCGGCTCGCAGTGCTGCCGCAACGATCCGTGTCGCCTAAAACCCGAGCGCCAGCCACGACGTCCCGGCAAGCAGCGTAACCAGCGTCAGCGGCAGGCCGACCTTGAAGAAGGCGGCGAACGACAGTGGTGTGCCGGAGACCCGCGCGTACTCGGCGACGATCAGATTGGCGACTGAACCGAGAAGCGTGAAATTACCGGCCAGCGTCGAGCTCATGGCGACGACCAGCCAGGCCCGCTCGGGGTCCTCCAGGCCTGGTATGAACGGCCGCAGCGCCAGCACGGCCGGAACGTTGCTCATGATGTTGGACAGCACTGCGGTGAAGCCGGACAGCCGCCAGACGTCGTCCAGCCCGAGGTTTTTTTGCCGAGGCGACGATGTCGGGGCTGAGCAGCGTTTTCTCGGCGCCGGCGACGACGATGAACAAGCCGGCAAACATGAACAGCAGCGGCCCGTCAATCTCGCGGTAGATGCGCGCCGGCTTGATGGCGCGGGTCACGAGAAGAATGGCGCCGCCGATGAGCGCTGCCTTGGCAACCGGGACGCCGGCAAAGAAGGCGATCGCCAGTCCGATGCAGACGACCATGGCCTTGAGCACCTGTCCCGGCAGCATGCGGCCGCGATAGACCTCGGGGCTGAGCTCGGCCTTGCGCGCGAATTCGGCGCGATAGACGATCCGTACGATGACGATGACGGCGCCGAGGCCGAACAGCGCGACCGGCGCAAGGGCTGTCGAGAAGGCCGGATAGGATATCCCCGACAGCGCGCCGATGACCATATTCTGCGGGTTGCCGGTGATGGTGGCGACGCTGCCGCAATTCGACGCCGTGGCCGTAGCGATCAGATAGGGGACAGGGTTGCGGTTGATGACGCGGGTGACGTGGACGACGATCGGCGCCATGACCAGGCAGATCGCGTCGTTGACCAGGAACGCTGACAGAACGCCGGTCAGCAGCGTCACCATCACCAGCAGCATGAACGGCGCGTGCGCGTGCTCGATGGCGACGCCGCCGAGCGCGCGAAAAGCGCCCGACACTTTCAGATGCGCCACGACGATCATCATGCCGAGCAGCAGCGTAATGGTGTCGAAATTGATGGCACGGTAGGCATCCTCCAGGCTGAGCGCGCCGATGGCGATCATGGCCGCACCGCCGAGCAGCGCGATGCCTGCCCGGTCGAGGCGCAAGCCGGGGAACCTGCCGACGGCGACGCCGGCATAAGTCAGGATCAGGATCAGCAGTGCCGCCGCACCCATCAATGCCATTCGTGGAAAAGCCCCGGTCAGGTCCGCCCTGCCCCGCCATAAAGATAGCCGGCGCAAGCTGTGATTCCTGCCGCCATACTCACCCGAGCTCAATCCGATCGGGCAAGCCTTGGCAACATCAAACATTGATGCGACGCGCACAGCGTCGGACCAGGCGCACCATCGGCCAACTCATCCAGACAATCACACCAGCAGAGTTTCTCGTAAAACGTTGGGGTATGCTTCCGTCAAAGATGAAGACTTAGAAGAAGCCCAAGCTCATTGAAATCGTGGCTCGATCGTGGCGAGGATGGAGACTGTTCCCACCTTTGGGCCGGCCGACCAGAAAGCGAAGAACGCGCCTTCGGCATGGCAAAGCGAGCGCTGAACACCCGGCTGACGCTGGAACAGGCAGCCGATTGCGGAGTTGAACCGGCGGAGGTTTGCCGGAATGAGAATGACGCAGCGCGATCCTAACGCCACTTCACCACAGGAAGACAAGAAGGACGGCATAGGGCGAGCACTTGGACTCGGCCTTATCACCGGCGCTGCTGACGACGACTGCTCGGCCATCGGTACCTATGCGAGTGCCGGCGCGCGCTTTGGCCCGGACCTGCTTTGGACCGCTCCTGTAACGCTGCCGATGATGTACACGGTCGTGTATCTCTCGTCGAAGCTCGGACAGGTTTCGGGCCGCGGCCTCTTTCATGCGATCAAGGACTTCTACCCACGGTGGCTGCTCTGGGCTGTTCTTGTGGGCGTGCTGATCGGCAACACGATCGAAGCAGCCGCCGATCTCGGCGGCATGGCTGCATCCATCAACATCTTCCTTCCTGTTCCGATCCCACTCATTGTGATCGTAGTCGCAGCCGTGATCTTTGCTCTCCAGCTTTGGGGCTCTTACACGCTCATACGAAACATCTTCCGCTGGCTTGCACTGGCCCTGCTTGCCTATGTCGGCTCAGCCATCATGGCGAAGCCGGATGCGGCCGCGGTGCTGTGGGGCACCCTTGTTCCGAAGATCGAGTTCAGCCGCGAGTTCCTGTCCATCCTGGTGGCCATCATCGGCACCACCCTTTCAGCGTATCTCTACACCTGGCAGTCGAATGAGGAGGTGGAGGAAGAGATCGCCGAGGGAAGAACGACGCTGAAGGAGCGCACGGGCGCCACGGACGGTGAACTGCGCCGCTCCCGCCGCGATATCCTGATCGGCATGATCTTTTCCAACCTCATCATGTACTTCATCATCCTGTCGACAGGGTCTACGCTGTATGAAGCTGGCGAGCACGACGTAGAGACCGCCGCTCAAGCAGCCGAAGCTCTCAGGCCGCTCGCTGGTGCAGCCGCTGGCGTACTGTTCGCTGCCGGCGTGATCGGGGTCGGGTTCCTTGCCGTTCCGGTCATGACGACAGGTGCGGCATACGATCTGGCGCAGGCTGTTGGGTGGAAGCACAGTCTCCATGCCAAGCCGCGTGAGGCGCCAAAGTTCTATATCGCGATCGGCGCCTTCACGCTGATTGCTGTCGGCCTGAATTTCCTGGGTTTCAACCCGATGAAGGCGCTCGTCTGGTCCGGCATCGTGCAGGGCTTTTCCACGCCGCCACTGCTTCTTCTTATGATGCTAATGACGAACAACCCGCGGATCATGGGAGACAAGGTCAACAGCCGCACAACCAACGCTCTGGGATGGGCTACTACGATCGCAATCTTTTCCGCCTCTTTAGGGCTGGTAGCGACCTGGTTTATCTAGGTCACCATGACGCTCGCGTCATACCCCGGCAATTCGAGCTCACTTTCGATGAAGGATTTGGTCTGCACATCTCTACCGCGCTTCCGGAGGGGGAGTGGCCAAGTGCGCGTGCTTCTTGAAGATACCAATCTTGTCGGGATAGGTAATCCGGATCTGGCGTCCGCATCCCTCGCACCTGTAGTGGGAGACGACCTGAAACCAACTGCCGTTCTTGATGACGGTGAAGTTGCACTGCGGGCACTGGAACGTCAGACCAACAGAGAATAGGCTGGGAGAGAGGGACATTGCAGCACTTCGCCTTCTGAAGGGCTTAAAGGCGGTTTGGCTAGTCCAGCGTCTCGACGACGAAGGATGCGGCAATCAAATCGTCGGCATCAATTCTGCCCTTGCCGTCCTCCATGACGGCTGCGACCTTTCGAAAGGTCTTCAGTTCGCTCTCGGTAATCCGGGCGCCGCGCATCCTCTCATTGAGGTCAGCCACGCGCATTCGCAGCGCCTGGGACGCTCCAATCTCACGGTTCGACATGGTGATCACATTCCTCCCTTGGCTGGCTTCCCGCCGCACCTTTCGGTACGGCGGGCTGTCCTCCCAGTCGCTTAGGTCATTCGATGACTTTGATGATCTTGCGTGTGCCAGGGTCAACGACAACGGTCCGGTTGTCGACCACCACGTAGCGGTATTCGGTGTCAGGAACTTCATGAAGCTCGACCGTCTCGGGCAGGGTTGAGCCGATATTGAGCTCTACCCCAGGGACCTTCACCGATGCGAGCGGCTGCTTCTTCACATACTCTCTGATGACCGTCTCCTGTTCAGGCGCGATGATTACGTCCTGAGCGGCAGCGGCACCGATACCTGCCAGCAGCAGAAACCCCGCGGCGAAAGTTGAACGATGCATTCTCATAATTGGCTCCTTGCGTGAGTTCTGTTGCGCTGAACGCCATTGTCTTCGCGCCAGCCTCACCCAACCTCAGGCGGCCGCAAACGTTCCTTGATTGGCCTTCGGTCTACTTAAAGTAGGACCTAAGTCTGACGTTGCTGTCGCAAAGGACAACGACGAGGTGCAGCCCGGAACTGCGACTCTCGGCACTCGTTTCTCGCCATGTGCTCACAGGAGAGAGACCATGGAGAATAGTATCCACCAAGCTCGCTGGTTACTCGCTCCGGTGTTCGCCGTATCGATCACGTTCCTGGCGATAGGAATCATTGTTAGCTAAAGGCACCCGATTTGAGATCCGCGCAGCTAAGTCCCTTCCTGCGCTGATAAGCGACCATCCGCCATTCCTCGATTTGGCGGGTGGTCCGCAAATTATGGCTGGCCAGTCCGGCCAGGCGAGGCCTGTCAGCGTTCAAGGTCACGAGGGCGGCAATCCCCTCACAGCAGGTCTTCGGCAACCCCGTCGAATTTCCTGAGGCCTACGCTTGGAGGCTTTTGCTTGAGAAGGCCCTGTTCAGATGCAGCCGCCTCGAATGCAGCGAACGCAGCCTGGTGACTGCAATGTCCGGCCAGGCATTCCTCGACCATTCGGATTGCCTCAAGTCGGGACGGCATGTCCATGAATGGCCATGGTTGCTGAAGCGCCGTCTCAGCATCAGGTATCGACGCAACCAGCATCGATTTGTGATTCAGGTAGATCGTAATCGGTATAAACGCCGGCATCTTTGTCGCTCTCCAGAATTGAAGGGGCTAAACGCGAAGAGATGGCGGTGGTTGCATGACCGTGCAATCGTTCGGTTCCCTGGAACGAAGAAGCCCGCGCCTCACGGACTCCCCTGCCGCTTGGCAGCTAGGGCCTTTGCTTCCCGGAGCAGCGATGCCCATTGGAGCCCGAGGAAGAAGATAAGTTCTCGGGCCTGGTCTTCGGTAATACCGGTTTCTTTGACCAAGCGTCGAACGACGAGTTCAGGGTTGTTCGGCGCTCTATCCTGTTCGTCAGCCATAGGAGAAACTCCTTGCGCTGCTAACTTCGCTATCTGGCGCTTGTTCCCGAGCGCGTGACTAAAAAAAGCCCCGAGCCAACCCTATCCGGGCCCCGGCAGTTGGCAGCTACGGCACGGGGACGTCAGTCCTCAAAGGGCAGCCAGCCGGCGGCTCTGGCGTCAGCACGGAGGGCTGCGGCCCGGAGTGGCGGCTCTGGCAAGTCAGCCGGAATCGTCGACCTCACAAGAGCGACGATCTCTTGTGGGCCGACAGCCTTGGCGATGAACTTTCCAGAGGCGAATGCTGAATCGAACCCTTCCGGGATAACACCGGTGTGCACCACGAAAGGCACGCCCATCAGGACTAACGTTCTGGCTGCCGCGGCACACTCGCCGTCCGTCAATCGCACAACGAGGACGGCCACAGCCGGGCGTTCATCTGCCAGCCACCTTTGAGCCTCCTCGCAGGATGCTGCCAGGAAGACTGTAAATCCTGCGTCGCAAAGCGCCAGTTCGAGATCCAACGCTATGAAAGGTTCACCCTCAGCAACGAGGACCACTGCCTTTTTCGCCAAAAGTGCATGTCCGATCTCGCAGCGCTTGTCTATGATGACGTGCTGCAGAAGTCCCCAACTTCAGCCCAATCCTTTGTTCCACACGAAAAAGCCCGCCGCACCTTTCGGCAGGGCGGGCGAGACTGGTCAGTCGTTCACCAGGCACGAGGGGTGGGCGGGGGGTGTGCCCGGTGCGCACCTTCGCGCGCCGGCTGCGTCTAGCAACGGGCGGTTGGAGGATTGAGCGGCAGCTAGAAGAGCGTAGCAATCCCTACTCAGTAGCCGCAGCTTGGTCGGGAGTGAGCGCACATAAGCGCGGCCCTACTGATGCCGCGCGAGCCGGTCCATGGGTGCGTTTGCTTCGGCCAGACTAGCCAGCGCTTGCTCGACTTTTTGAGCCGAGGCGTCAGTGCGCTTGATGTGCCGGATGATTTGCTGCCTCAGCCGCGCGAGCCTTTCGGCGCGATATACGTCGCCGTATCTCGCAGTTTCAAGGTGGAGAGTCGCGAGCCTCATGGGCGAGGAATCCGATTATCTAGCAGTAGAAATTCGCGAATCCGCCTTTCGTTCCGATGTCCGACCTTGCCTCGCAAAGGGCCGGCCGGACGGCCACGACGAATGAGCCGCATCCCTGCCAAAAGAGATCGTCCGCTGCTGCTCAGTCGACCGCCGGTCCAACCAGACGGTAGCGGAAGTGATTGCGGATGTGCTCGTTGAAGAAGCTGCCCTGGCGAAGGCGGCTCGGAACTCCGCGAAGGTCTCCGGCGGCACGTCCTCAAACTCGTACAGTTTGCCGCTGGCGACGAACCACACCGAAAGGACTTTTCGCACCGGATCGTATTCCGTTTTGCGTATCGAGGTGGATGGCATGGGTCGGTCGCTCGATTAAAGGCCGTCAACGGTCAGAAGCCCGTCACGTTCCTTTCTGTTGGGGCGCCCCAAATGGGACGATCGCGCGTCATTCCTGCGCGACTCGACGCTGTTGCAGCCGTAGGTGAGCCCAGGTCGGTCGGTCTCGATGGTGACCGAACCAATGAAGAGCCATGACACCTCCTACTCGGGCGCGAGATACATCTCCGCCTCCTTAGCGGCAGCCACGAAAGCCTTCCGGATTACATGCGGGTCAATTGGATCGCCCTCCAGCGCTGACAGGCAAAGCGTCCACGCCTTGTGCCAGCGAGGTCCTCTCCGGGTCCAACTCTTGAGCTGCTCAAGGGCTGCCCTCGCATTGTTACAGCCATGCCTGCCGCCGTCCGTTTCAGTCTTCACGAACACCGGACGGACGAACCAAAGCGTTGTCATTGAGGGACAACTAGAGTGGGTCGGAATGTTTGGTAGAAATTTCTGAGCGGGCCGACCGGAGAGGGGCTGGCGCGGGCACAGTTTTCCCGGAGACCTAACCGAAGTGGCGCAATACCCCTTCCTCCTGGGCAGCAGCCAGGAATGCCTTACGGGCCTCCTCAGCTTCCATCTTGTCGGCAATCACGGCAATGCAAACGCGCAGCGCGAGGTTCCACTTGGGGCCACGCTTAGTGCAGTTCAGGAGTTCCTCAACTGCTGCCTCAGCAGTGTCGACGCTGCGCGTCTGATCGGGAGGCTCAGTTCTCACGCTGACTGAGGGGCTGAACAAATGCGGCACGTTGCTGGGAACTAGGGCAGCCGCGGTCTCCTCAGCCCATTCTTGCTCTCGCCGCTCAAGCTCCTCCTGAAGCTCCACCGCTAAAGCAGCAAGCTTCGGCGGCAAAGGTCGGTCGTTCTCCAGACCTAGCTGCTTACGCAACTTCCGACGATTATCTTCCGAACTGATCAATTCTCGGAAGGAACGATTATCCCTATCTCGGGTAGCCATAACGGTTTGCCTTAGCTTTTTACGCAACTCATTGGTTGCTGAAGGGTTCCCCGAAGCGGCCGGATGAGTTGCCACAGCATTATTCGTTAAGGTCGAAGGCTACTGCGCGTCCAAACGCCGGAGCGGTCGCTACAACAAGGTCGAGCAGGGCCGTGTCACTGATTGCGAGATGAGGGCCATCTTTGCGAACCGCAGCTATAACTGCCTTGACGGAGACTGCGCCACCGTGCGGGACCTTCTGGATGGCCTCGTGCACAAGCTCCATGGCCATACGCTGGCAGTCCGTCCCAATGTCCACCTGAGGCCTCCCCTGGACATAACCCAAGCACCCATTTGTTGGCACGCCGCTTGTAAAAATCAACAACCAATTTCGTACATGGGGCCGCGAACAACTGGTAGAGGGGCGAGGACAACTGACGGGCGAAATTGACAGCTACTACTCACCCGCATCGGAAGCCACGGACAGGCCTAAGGCGATAGCTGCCTCTATAATAGCCTCCACTAGCTCGTCGTTGGATGCGACCAGATCAGGCGCAGCGTGCCGGATATGGGCCAATGTCGCTTTGACCGAAACGGTGTCCCCACGGTCCGCGCGGTTGAGAATTGCGGCGATTGCGTGCTCTTCAATTGGACCAACCCTATGCACACTCATCCGACTCTCCGAACAGATCTCGCGGCATTTCTGCACAAGAGATGCCGGAAGGAGCGAACTTCCCCTCCAACCAACTGTTCCATCCGGAAACAAAAAAACCCGCCGCACAGGAGAGCGACGGGTCGATCAAGCGATCACCGAGCGCGGGGTTGGACGGGGGTGGGTGCGCCCGGTGCGCGGATCGTGAAAAATCATATGCGGCCGGCTGCGTCGCGTCTACCAACTGGCAGTTGGCACTTTTCGGCACGGTGGGCTTATGGTGGCGTTTTGCCCCTAAGGAGAGTAGGGTTTCCCGGTCGCCCATACCTTCCGGCAATTGAGCGCTTGAGAGCGAGCAACGTGCTTTCGCCCAACGAGGGAGAAGCACCATGCAACATCTATATTCCAGCCTCGTCACGCACTATGAGAAGGCGCTGTCCTTTCAAGACAGAGTTGTCGAGCATGAGCGCCGGTGCGGACTTATCCTCCCGGAAAGCGAAGCCCTGCTAGAGATTCTGGCCGAGAATTTGGCCGAAGCCCGCCGCTCCCTCGATCGGGTGACGCACAGTCATCACTAGCTGTGAGCTTTCGGGAGGTTGTCCATTCGGACCGGACCGGGGAGACTGGAGTTACCAGGCTTCAGCACTCACCGGAGGGTCCGAATGAACATCCAC